>JADEXW010000005.1 GCA_015206935.1 Pseudanabaenaceae cyanobacterium LEGE 13415
TCCTGATCAGCCTAAAGCTGCGATTGCGCCAGAAGTTGCAGCAGTTGTTGATCCCGTTGAACAAGAAGCTGAAGAAGTGATTGAATCGAATCAATCAACAATCGAAGAAGAAATTGATGAACCTGTTGCTGTGACAGAAACGATCGGGGAGGAAGAAATCGATGAACCTGTTGCTATTGAGCCAATCTTAGAAGCAATTGATGAAGAGATTGAAGACATTGATGAACCAGAAATTGAAGATGCACCTGAGCTAATCATTTCACAACCGATGGAGACAATACCACCGGAAGAAGAGAGTGTTGCACAGGAGCCACTTGCTGAAGTTACATCAACTACGATCGAGCAACCTTCAGAAACTGATCAACTCGAACTTCCATCAGATGAGTATGAAGAGGCAACAGTAGTTCAATCAGAGGTGATGATTGAACAAGAATTAGTTTCAGAACAAGTAGAAGAGACAGAATCTGAAAGTGAAAGTGAACCTACAATTCCTGGCGATCGCGTAATCGAAGAACCTGAAGCTTCTGAGTCGATCGCAACCTCTGAGGATGAAGATATTGCTGAACCGACTATCCTACAGATGATAGACGAGCCAGAGATCACACAGGCTCATAATTTGCAGAACATTGTATCTGAGTCGATCGCTGAAGAGCCAATCACAACTTCCGAAGATATTGCTGAACCAACTATCTTACAGATGATAGATGAACCGGAGGAACTTCAAGAAGAAGTGACGGCAGTTGGAGTCAATCTTAATAGTTATCTACCTCCAGAGCTTGTACCGATCGAGATTGCTCCCGTCGATTCTACGATCGCAGCATCCGATCAAGACAACGAAGCCGATGTGCCAACGATTCCAGAGATTTTACAGCAGAAACAGATTGCACTCCTCGCGCACGAAAGTCAAAAAGCGGCATTAATTGAGTTTATCGATCGACATCAATCAATCTTGTCAAATTGTCGGTTAATGGCTCCTTCCTCCCTCAGTCAGGCATTGCACGAACAAACTGGAATCGAAATCGAGCAAAGTCTACCCAATCTCAACGCAGGAGGCTATCAGAAAGTCAGTGCAGCCGTGGTCTCTGGTGAACTATTAGCAGTGATTTTCCTGAGAGATTTCATCACCCCTCAACCCAGTCAGGCGAACGATGAAGCACTCTCTAGAGCTTGTAATGTGAACTCAGTAATTTTTGCAGCCAATACTGCGACCGCTGAAGCAATTGGGAGCTATCTCCAGCAGTTGATGAATTCTGCTCATTCAAAGCAACTCGTGGAGGTGTAGCGCCATGAAAGTGAAAGTCTTTAATCGCCAGACACAATCAGAAGTCACTGAACTCGATTTAACTGAAGCATTGCATGAAGAAGAATCTTACTTAGTCGGTCGATCGGCAACAGCAAGCTTAGTGCTAGAAAGTGCCGAAGTCAGTCGATTGCATGGGAAATTCTTTCAGCAAGATGGCAGCATCTACTATATGGATTTGGGAAGTCGCAATGGTTCTAGCATCAATGGCAACATGGCAGAAGTGAAGCAGGAATATTCGCTTCATGCAGGTGATGTGATTCAGGCGGGTGAATTTGTGTTAGTGATGCAACCTGATGAAGCGGCGACTGAGGTTGACTTATCGGATGCAACCGTTGTGAAACCAATGGATCAGATTGATCTGGAATCATTTGTTCATCGATCGAATGCAACTGAGATCGTTGAAGGTGAAATGCTTCCAGAACAATCAACTGCATTAGTTAAAATTGAGCCGCAAGATGAGCATCCCGATGACCCCAAACAGCAAACTCTAGCACTGTTCGCTGCGTTGAATAAACGCATCTTGAACGAGCTACAAGCAACGGGAAATCTAACACGAGATGCTTATCTCAATGCCATTCGTAAAGCGCGACATACGATCGAGCATCAAAAGTTCGTTGATCCGGACGAGATTGAAAAACAGGCAGAAAAGAACTGGCAAACGTTCGTTACTGGGACTTCAACCCTAGGAGGACGCTTAGGAGCCGTTGCCGTTCAGAAAACATCAGAACTAGGAAGTCGCCTAGGAACTGCCGCAGTGAAGGGTGCGACGAATTTGGGGAATCGACTGGGTGCTGCCACCAAAGCCGCTTTTAATGCAGCTTGGCAAGAAATCAAGACTCCTCAAACGAACGAACAATCCTTGAACTTAGAACAGACATCTGATCCCGATCAAATCACAGTCGATGTATCAGATGCTGTTGCAGTTGATCCTCCTTCGTCCTCTCATTCTGAACCCTCCCCATGACTTCTTCAAACGATTCTGGAACAGTGCGCTTTCTCGGTGACGACGATCGATATTGCATCGAGAAAGCTTTAACCGCAGGCGGAATGGGAGAAGTGTATATCGCGATCGATACGAAACTGCATCGTCAGGTCGCGCTAAAAATTCTCAAACAATCGCTCGTGACTTCTAATGAGATGTCCGAGCGTTTTAAGCGTGAAATCATGCTTTGTGCTGCACTCAATAGCGAACATATCGTCAATATTCTAGACTCCGGAACGACCCCAGAAGGCTATCCATTCTATGTGATGGACTATCTGAAAGGGCAAAGTCTAGGACAACTATTGCGGCGCGAAAAACGACTTTCCCCAGAAAGAGCGATCGCAATTGTGCGCCAGGTTTGTATGGCACTAGAGATCGCACATTCCGGGGTGGTGATCGAGGGTGAACGGCTCCGAATCGTGCATCGAGATCTAAAGCCAGATAACATCTTTTTAGTCCCGTCTCCGCATTTTGGGGAACGGGTTAAGCTGCTTGATTTTGGGATTGCAAAAAAGCTTCGAGATAACCGACTTGAACAAACGAATTTAACTCAAATGTTTATCGGCACACTTCGCTATGCGTCTCCTGAACAAGTTGCTGTCCGAAAAGACATTGATGAACGGGCAGATCTCTACAGCTTAGGCATGATTCTTTACACCTTGCTAACTGGGACAGAACCGTTTGGATTAATCGCTCAGGGACGGCAAATCAGCGAGTTAAGCTGGGCACGAGCGCATCTCTCACAGGCTCCCAAATCTGTACGATCGCAACCCAATTGTGAAAGCATTCCTCCAGAGCTAGATGCGATCGTATTAAAGTGTTTAGAGAAGCTACCGATCAATCGTTTTAGTTCTGCTGCTGAACTCAGACAAGCCTTAGAAGCGGTAATGCCTTTGGTGATCAAATCTAAGGAAGTCACGATAGTAGATTCAGAAGATCAAACTGTCGATCGAGCAATCACTCCAATCAATCCTGCTCTGGAAGCTCCAACTGTAGCAAAAGCTCAAAGCATCTATCAAACGATTCTGGAACTTCCGCCTGATCCAAGAAATGCAGTGACTGAGATTCGCCCCTTAGTTCCATTTCAGGATGCGAATCTCATCAATCCAAATGAGGCGAGTCCAACGATTGTTCAATTACCAGAGAAAGTAAATCAAACAATTGTTCAAACTAGAGCGATCGCGAATCAAACGATCATGCAGCCGCGATCGCAACCTGATCCAAAGCAAACTATTACACAACCGCGATCGCAGGATAATCTAAACCAAACGATCATGCAGCCGCGATCAGATAATCCGAATCAAACGATCATGCAACCGCGATCGCAAAACAATTCAAATCAAACCATTTTTCAAGAGGTTCCTTCTCGTCCAAATGAGACGATTTTCCAAGGAACACCTTCACAACCGCGATCGATTGCAAATCAAACAATGTTTCAAGGAGTTCCACCGCTTCGACAGGCGATTGAACCCCCTCAAAAAGAAGGAGTCTTTGCATTTGCTCGTCAATGGCTTGACCGATTCCGTCGATCGAAGTAACTGTTCTTGCTCACTCAACAATCGAGAACCTCATCATGTACGCCCCCTTACAAAGTCGCAAGCTAGCAGAATCCTCTACTTCAGGCAGACAGACAAAACCGAAGCCCCGGATTGTTCAGGCGAAATCCGAAGAACCTCAACCGACACAGCGGCTGCAATACAATTTGCTAGCGGGAACAATTCAGGCGAAGTTATTGATCGAGCAACCGAATGATCAGTATGAGCAAGAAGCCGATCGCGTCGCTGCACAAGGCATCAATCAGATTCACTCACCAAAAGTAGATGTCCAAATTCAAAATACGTCGATCGCGAATGCAACTGTGCAAAGAGATGAACTAGATGAAGCTTGGTCTTCATTCGATAGCATAGGCAATGTATCTCTGGAATTGTACAATCCGTTAGAGCAGGAGGGGCAGCACCCTGCCTCTCTAGAAGCTCAACAGGATGCTGAAGAACAAGCAACAGTAGATTCTCTAGCGCCAAACGAGCAGCACCGGAGCAATAATACTGATAAGCCCCTACCATCCCTTCCAAAAGAGGCTCAACCTTCACCACCCCTTCCAAACAATGCTGTGGCAAACATTGTTAAACTCAATCAGGCGAAGGAGAAGCATCGACACATACAGGATGGTAAGAAAATCTATTCCACAATAAAAGATTTCTATCACCTTGTGCTAAATGGTGCAGCCTCACATCTTATCGACAGCATTAACAGCATACAAGGCGTGATTGGTGTGTTAGAAAAGTTTGGAGTGAGTATTGTTGCTGCGGGTATTCAAGCAGCAGCGGTAAAGACTGCCTGGAAAGATTGGACAGCACTAGAAACTGCACGAAAGTCTTTCTCAACTGAGTATATATGGCAAGAAGATGAAGTATTGGATTTGTATGAAACTGTGTCGTATGGAGAGCGCAAAGTTGAACGTCGGTTCTGGAATAGTCTACATAATTTTATAACCTCGATCGTGAAGATTTCTGCACGCCTAATCACGATTTGCACAGGGCTTACCACAGCAATGGTAACAGAGCTAGTTCATTTGGGTACTCGAACCCAAGAATCAATCAAAACAATCCTATTAAGAGCAAAAGGAGTTATGAAAGAGGTTCAGGGAAAGAGGGGAGAAAACCGCAAGAAAAGCGCAAAAACTATTGTAGAGAAAGCTCTCGAAGGCGATGAAAGTGCCCTGAAATTATTAGTAGATTTGGATTTGCTGGGGGGTCTTACTGGAAAGGCAGCGGTAGCTGCTGGTCGAAAGAACAGAGCAATGCCATTGTCATCAAATGAAAATCTAATCCCTAAGAATCCAAAGGAAATGCTGAGGCTATTAAATAATATGGAGAAACAGCCAAAGGAATGGGGTTCGTTAGATGAATTTAAGCAGATAGTGGCAGAAAAACTGAAGTCATTCTGATGTTCATCACAATGGGAGCGATCGCGCTTCCATTCTCTGTACAATCGAACTCCCCTACACCATTGAGGAACTCATCATGTACGCCCCCTTACAAAGTCGCAAGCTAGCAGAATCCTCTACTACTTCAGTCAGACAGCCAAAATCGAAGTCGCCCATTGTTCAGGCGAAATCAGACCCGATCGAGCAAGCCCAATCGACCAAGCGGCTTCAGTTCAACCTACTAGCAGGAGTGCAGGCAAAATTAACGATCGGGCAACCGAATGACAGGTATGAACAAGAAGCCGATCGTGTCGCCGCACAGGTCATAAATCAGATTCACTCACCTACATCTCAGCACTCCACTCCATCTGAAGCAATCCAGCGGGAGACACTTGACGACGAAGAGCTTCAGATGAAACCAGAAGTTACACAAGTTCAGCGGGAAGCGATCGATGACGAAGAGCTTCAGATGAAACCGGAGATTCAGTGCCGGACTGACCAAAGTAGAGAGGCATCAGCAGATGTCGAATCTACAATTCAACGGGCGCGAGGTGGTGGGCAACCCTTAGCAGATCGTGTTCGATCGTCAATGGAGCAGTCATTTGGAGCCGACTTTAGTGGGGTAAGAATTCATACTGGCACTCAGGCGGATCAGTTAAATCGATCGATTCAAGCAAAGGCTTTTACAACCGGGCAGGATGTGTTCTTTCGGCGAGGGGAATATAACCCTGGCAGTCGAGCAGGACAAGAGTTAATTGCTCATGAGTTAACTCACGTTATTCAACAGGTAGGTGGTGTGCAGCTTCAACGAACAACGAAGCAGGCAGAAAGTTTTTCCACCTTAACCGCCACTACAGAAGCGCGAGTTCAACGCTACACCGAGGGCGTTTCGGATGATAGCAAGGTCTGTCGTGTTGCAGATGATTCGTCGATCGTCGTTCGGCAAGAAAGTGCATACGGAAGTCAGCAGTTGTGGGCTGAAGCAGGTAAAGCTAAATCTGCTTCAGATCAATTGGAAGCAGCAGGATCAGTAATCAGGCTCGTGGAACGGGGTTCCCGGCGTTTTCAATCTGCCGACGGAACAATTCGCACTCTTCAGCAGATAGTCCCTAAAAATGTTGCTAACAAAACCTCTGGTCTTAGTAAGCGAGGGATCTTTGGGATTGGTAAGCGAGGAATGAGACTATGGGCAGATTGTGGCAAGTCTGCAAGGGATGTCATTGGTGCAGGAGGAGGTAAAGGCGAAGGTTCTCCTAAAGCTGTCTATGGTAGAGGACAAGAAACTCAGGCATCAGGTGATCCTGCAAGTATGAAACGAGAAATTCTGCTTCAATGTATCTACTACTATGAGCATGTGAAAGGACAACCGATTCTGGATCGATCTGTGCTAAATGGAATACTAACCTCACAATTGGCAGTAGAACAGGAATGGAAGACTGCTATAAGGAATGGTGAAGATAAAGAGACACTAGATAATCTTGCCACGCGATATTTCCATTGGGGTAATGAAATTACTAAGCTAATTGTGGGTTGTTATTATGATATTCCAGAGCAGGATCGAGAACAACTGAGTGAGGGAGCAGGAATTGATCGTTGGGCAGAGCCTGATGTTGGGGAAGGCTACACTATCTCTACAGGCGGCGAGAACAAACCAGGATATGAGAATAATACTTGGAATTTCCATTGGGCAGGCGTTGTGATGAGAAGCAACGATTGTAGCGATCGTGTAGTCCTAGAGAATTACGCAGTAGGAGATCCGGAGAAACAAAACACGCGGTGGCTGTACCAGATGTATGGGTCTGCTAGGAAATTAGGACAGACTTTTCATGAACAGCATCGAGATCTTCATGGGCAACATGGTGAGACCCCAACAACGATGAAGGTTAAACCTAAATAACAGGCAACAAGTTTTTATGGTCTAGATAGGTTGCTTGTAACAATAATAAAGGGAGACGAAATGACTGAACTTCCACTGGTCGTTACTAAAGCAGATATTGAGGCACACCCAGTTCAACAAGTGCGATTAGTTGGACAGTATGTGCAGATTGATGTCCGTAAACGTCCTGATTCAACACCCGTCTATGGAGGGAACGTTGCCTTAGTCCTAGAGGACGGCACCAAAGTACTTCTTTATCCAATTTGGCACGTCGCAGCAAAACGCTCTAAAGCCGAGATTCGTCAGTTTGAGAATCAACGGGTGGTAGCAGTAGGCACGCTCTTTCCGCAGGCTCCATCTAGTCCAGAGCATTTAGCCAATTTGCTACTACCCTGCTTAACTGAAGTTCAATCGATCGATTTAGCATGATAAAACAACCGCTTATAGTGCGATCGCGAGAAAGTTGAAAGCCATAACGCGAATTTACCTACCCAAACGGAAATTCAGGTACCTGTCTCATACTGATATTTGTATGACTTGATAGACAGGCAAATTTATAGCTTTCGATTTTTGGCGATTTGCGATCGCACTCTCATTTTTTAAGTTAGAGATGCTCAATCGTTCTTGCGACTTATGGCAGCCAATTCTTTTGTGAATCGATCGCACATTCGATCAGGATTGCGGTGCAAATTTGTGAGTGGCGCGATCGCAAATATTTCAGAACTGCTCGCTGTATTCTCGATTAGCTAAGAATCCCACAACTCCGCTTCTCATTGACTAATCTGTGCTAAGAGAACTTCATTAATTACAGTTTGATAGCCAATTCCGCGTTTATTTGCCTCTGCTTTTGCCCAGGCTAGAACTTTAGGATGAAGTCGAATGGAGATCGGCTCATACTTTTCCCCTTCCTCCTTAGTGGGGCGACCCCGCTTCTTCAGCTTAATCCCAAATTGGTCAGCGATCGCCGATCTAAACTTTTGTTTTTCCTCTGGTGTCACTCGCCTTGCTTTTTCAAATGGAAACTCAGATTCCTGATTCATATTTCTGACACTCCCTTTTTGTTGCTTTTCTTGCACTAATGATCCTGAGCCGCTCACCTCTCATCGTAAAGACAACGACAACAATTAAACCATTCTCTGCTTCTCCGATTGCCCATTCCCTTTCTTCTTCGTGAGAGTGTTGGGAGTCCTCTGTGAATAGAAGATAAGGATCAGCGAAAACAGTGATCGCTTCCTCGAACGTGATGCCATGTTTTAGTTCATTCGACGCAGCTTTGTTGTCATCCCATTCAAACCGAATTTATAGTGTACACCAAAATTCCATTTGTGTTATTCTACATGGTTGATTAATTCTGAATAATGCGAACTTTGTACAGCAATATCGGTTTATTCAAAAGTTAAAGATGATCAATCGTTTTTGCGACTTACATAGCAGTAGAAGCTTAGATTAGGACATTCTAAGAAGCCCCCAAACCCCCAATTCTGGGGGCTGAAGACTCTTGCTCCCCCAAACTTGGGGGCTGGGGGGCTTCTTAGAAGTGTTCTAACTAGAGTAGGTACTGCCATAGCAGCACATTCTTTTGAGAATCGATCGCAGATCTTGTAAGGTACAGTTGTGCGATCGCGAAGTTTAGATCTTTCACACTCATGACAAGCTCCCACACTGCTGCATCCCTTCCCTTGCCACCCGGTCGCTCAGGACTCCCCGCGATCGGTGAAACGATTCGCTTTCTCAAAGATCCGGACTTCGCCAATAAGCGTCATAAACAATATGGCAACATCTTTAGAACCAATCTATTTGGAAAATCGACAATCTATTTAGCGGGGGCGGATGCTATTCGCTTTTTGCTACTCCACGAAAACCAATATTTTGTTACCAGTTGGCCCGACAGCACAAAAGCATTGTTAGGTTCAGCCGCTCTATCAGTGCAGCAAGGCGGCATCCATCAACAGCGTCGAAAACTCTTAGCTCAAGCCTTTCAACCGAGAGCGCTTGCAAGCTACATTCCAACGATCGTGGATCTAACCCATAGTTATCTCGATCGCTGGGAGCAAAAAGAAACATTGACTTGGTATCCAGAACTCCGAAATTACACGCTCGATGTTGCTTGTCAGTTGCTCATCGGAATTTCATCCGGTTCGCAAACGGCTTTTGGACAATGGTTTGACACTTGGACGCAGGGAATATTCTCTCTACCACTCTCGCTCCCTGGAACCCAGTTCAGTCGCTCATTACGCAGTCGCAAGTTACTGTTAAACGAAATTGAGCGCATTGTGCGGGAGCGCCAACAACAAGAAGACCTTGGGCAAGATTCACTCGGTCTCCTCATTCGTGCGAGAGATGAAGAGGGAAACGGGTTGAGCGTGGATGAACTCAAAGATCAAGTCTTGACGTTGCTGTTTGCGGGACATGAAACGCTGACTTCAGCGATCGCATCTTTTTGTCTGCTCATGGCACAACATCCGAAAGTGTTATCGCAGCTTCGAGCGGAACAAGAGCGATTCCAACATACAACCCTCACGCTGGAAGACTTGAAACAAATGGAGTACCTAGAGCAAGTCTTAAAAGAAGTGTTGCGAATCCTGCCTCCGGTGGGTGGTGGCTTTCGAGAGGTGATTCAAGAGTGTGAGATTAACGGATATCGCATTCCGAAAGGCTGGTCAGTGCTGTACCAAATTGGTCGAACGCATCAGGATAGCTCGGTTTATCCGAATCCCCACCAATTTGATCCAGAACGCTTTGATGAGAATCGGGCTGACAAGACACAACCTTTTAGCTATGTTCCTTTTGGGGGTGGTATTCGGGAGTGTATAGGGAAGGAAT
The DNA here is from genome assembly GCA_015206935.1 of Pseudanabaenaceae cyanobacterium LEGE 13415. Taxonomy (GTDB): domain Bacteria; phylum Cyanobacteriota; class Cyanobacteriia; order Leptolyngbyales; family Leptolyngbyaceae; genus Leptolyngbya. The sequence continues at coordinate 9,911 of JADEXW010000005.1, forward strand.
TTGCTCGATTAGAGATGAAGATTTTTGCGGCGTTACTGGTGCAGCAGTATGAATGGGACTTAGTACCCGATCAAGATCTCGATTTTGAGATGATTCCGACTCCTCGTCCGCGCGATGAATTGAAGGTACATTTCCGCCGCAGAACATCATAACGATTAGCACTCGACTTTTGGCTATTTGCGATCGCGCTTCCATTTCCTAAGTTAGAGATGATCAATCGCTCTTGCAACTTATGGCAGCAAATTCTTTTGTGAATCGATCGCGGATTGTTCCTATTGTCTATTCTGCGGAATCTTCTCTCTTTGATGAGCATAACCTCGAAAGGATGGCGAGTCACTATCTTTATGAGCCAGCACTTTTGACTGAGTTATGCGATCGTATTTATCAACTCTGGCTCACTGATGTGCGCTACCAACAAGAACGCGCTGGAAACTATCGTAGAGGTAGATTCTAAGATGGCAAGCACCTTAGATAGCCACACTAAGAACTACATCACAACGAATCACTTCTATGTTGAGATGGGAAGCAGTATTGTTGCTTGCTTCTCAGAATGTTCGGGATTGGGAGTGGATATCAATAAAGAGGTTTACTTTGAAGGGGGAGTGAATGATCAGCAGCGAGTGACGCTCGGTCATGCCACCTTTTCAGATGTCAGCCTCAAGCGAGGGATCACTGATGATCAATCCTTTACCAAGTGGCTGAGTAAAACGTTTCAAAAAGCAGAGCGGCGCAATGTCAGCATTTTAGTGTTTAACCAAGCTGGGGAATTGATGCAAAGCTGGACACTGATTGGAGCCGTTCCGATCGGTTGGAGGGTAGATGCTCTCCAAGCGGATGGAGATAGTGTTGCGATCGAAGAACTGAAACTTGCGATCGAAGGTCTCAAAATTGGGAAGAGTGCTGGCGGTGGACAATCTGTTTCACGCGATGGCTCAGGCTATTTTGTCTAGAGTGGCTTAGAGGAGATTCGCTATGTCAGAGTTTCAGGCTCAATCCTTATCGCTTCAGACGTTGCATTCAGGGATTCAGAGATGGATCGGAGTTCGATCGCCGCTATTGGGTTTGAATGCTCCATTAGGACAAGCTCGACCTTTGGGGTTTCGATATCGACCTTTGGCTAATTTTTCTAGGTTTGCTGAATGGGGTATTGAGGATGCTTCGGCGAATTTGCAACAGAGTGAAGCAACTGGGGATTCGATAGTTAATTCAGAACATCAAACGGCAATAGATTTTGCTGTGGAAGATTCGTCGATCGAAGATAATGAGGAATCGCTTCGTTTGGGGGAGATCTTGCCCCCTAAATCCCCCATTCTGGGGGACTTTGAAGAGAATAGCGCTGATGAATTTGAGGAGCCTTTTCAAGGTCAAAATTTCTCGATCGTTCGTAGAACTGATTCGTTCGATTTAGGAGATTCTGCTAGCTCCGATTCATTAGAGTTGCCCTCATCCCCTAGCCACTTTTCTCAAGATGCAAGAAGGGAAACCGGAGATTTTGCTATCCTTTCCCCTAACAGGACTGAGAGTGAGAGCAAAAAAGACTTTCGCCAGCATGAATCAGTCCTGCCAATTGTAGAAGCTCTTGGGCATACTCCAGCAATCCAAACTCAAAGCAATTCGCTGATCTCTGATAGTTCTAGCAGCGATGAAACAGCGTGGAATAATTCTAGCGATCAAAGAATAGTTCAATCTAATCAAACTAAGCTCATTCCAACTCGAATTCAGCACGTTGAAGAGGCTTTTCCAGGTGAGCCAGTAAACAGAGCATCTGCTCGATCGAAGAAAAAATCAACTCAAGCTAAGACAAAAAGAACATCGAAAACGACTGCAAAGAAAACTGCGATCGCTGAACCAAAACAAGTTGCGCCCTCATCGCTCCAGCATTCAGAACTAGCATCACCTATCCAAGCAAATACAGCACAAATCGATCAGGTATTGTTAGAAGCTCAACAGCGTTCGATTATCGATCGTGCTACTTCTAGCTTCGATGAATTGCCAACATTGATCAATCAATCTGACATTTCTTCTGTAAGTACTGATGAAGAATTACAGAAGAAGAATCTTTTAGAACCATCAACTCACGTTCAAGCATCAACTCAGATAGAACCATCGACTCAGGTAGAGCCATCGACTCACATTCAAGCCTCTGCACAGTTGATTGAGGCGGCTAGTTCATCGCATCCACCCGCCCCGGAATGGAATTCGGGGCTAACAGAACAAAGTCCACTGAAGGGGACTGGAAACAATGTAGAACAATCTCCTCAGTCCGTTCCTAAAGAGCTTTCAACCGAATTCTATTCCGGAGTAGGGCAGCAACGAAGCGAAGAGCTTTTTTATAGTTCTCAAGCAATTCCTGACGATATTTCTACTGATGCAAGCGAACCAACAACATCAGTAGAAGATGTCTCGATCGACGATCGTACTTCTTCTCATTTAAGTGAATCACTCGAACACTCTGACGCATTATGGGTTCAGCTTGCTCCGATTGATGATGCAGCAATTCCACTATCCTCAAATGATTTAGAACCTATCAATCAAGTTCAATCGGTTGAGCGCATTACCCCTAAAGAGAACTTAGATCAACACTCAACACCAGTCGATTCAATAGACTTCCTGCATGAATCCGAAAGCCCAACCGAATGGAATTCGGGGCTACACAAACAAAGTGTGCCTTCGCACACTAATAGCCTTCGTTTTGGTCAGTCCGCGCAGACAGACTTCGTTTATGTAGACGAGAATTCTATCCAGCCAAGCATTCAGGCAGAAAGTTCATTTTCACAGGACTACAATCAGCGTGATTCAGAGCAGCTGACACTAGCTCCTGAACCTACTCTAGAGAATGAGCGATCGCTAAAATCTCCCTCGATTTCAGCAGAACTATCTTCCAACTTGCTGCCGATTCCAGATCATCAAAATGATGATCCATTACTTCAGAAAGCTCAAGATTCACCCAATGCAGATGTGATGAGCGAATCGGAAGACGATCGACTTAAACCCGTAGAGATCACTGAACCCTCGATCGAAGAATCTCACCCCGCTATAGAAAAGCAAAATTCTAGCTCAAAGTCCCCCAAATTGGGGGGATTTAGGGGGCAGAAGCCGCTCCAAACGAAGCAAGAAACTTCACCAAACCTAGATCAAGACAACATCAAAACATCAGATATTGAACTATCAAATGTCGATCGCATTCCACTAGGTTTTGCAATCGGAGGTGAAGTCAAAGCTTCTACCCACCCGATCGAACATCCCGTTGCTCCTTCAGATACTGTCCCTGCAATGCTAACTCCTGGCGAATTTGTCATCAAAGCCAGTGAAGCTCAAAAGCACCTCGATTTATTGCAACACATCAATGCAGGCGGCACGATCGAGCATACTAATAATCCGAGCAGTCCCTCACGCAGTCGAATTCAGCGCAAAATTTCTAGTACTTTACTGCCTAAAACTGCAAAGACTTTATCCTCTGAGAATGTAACACTTCCCACTTCTCAATCAAGCTATACTCAGCCCTCGTTCATCTTTCGGAAAGCCCATTCAGCGACTGCAATGACTCCACTCGATGAATGGTCAAGTATTGAAGATTTACTGTTTCAAGATGAATCAAATACGATTACAGAACATCGATCGACAAACTCTACCCATTTGAACAGCATTCCAAAGCAGTTCAGCACAAGACAACCGCAAGGATTTGCAAACGGCGGGATTGTTCCTGAACCTCGATCGACAAACACACATAGCACAGGAGAAACCATTCAAGCTTGTCCTGATCCACAAGAATCCAATGCTTTAGAAGCACTTGCAAGAGAAATCTATCAACGCTTACAGCAACGATTAGAACTAGAGCGTGAACGGTATGGGCATCATACAGGGCGATTACCTTGGTAGCACTTATCCTTTAGAACTGTTTAGGGGCTTTTCATCATGACACTAAAAAAAGCAACGCTGATCGTTCATGACAAGCAATATACGGGCGAAGCTCAAAATATTACATTCATGTTCAATCCCACAGAAATCAGCTTTACTCGTACCGTCAATTGGGAAAGAAATTCTGGAAATCGTAGTACATCATTGTTACCCAAGGTCAATTTTTCCAGTGTTAGTCCCTATGAATTAACCCTCTCGAATTTGATGTTTGATACTTACGAATCTGGGGATTCTGTAATGTCCAAATACATTGACAACATTAAACAAGGAGTTAGCGCTCGTGCCGCAGCTCCTTCTCGCCCCCCAGTCTATATCTTTTCCTGGGACAAGAGCTATTTTCATTGTGTGATGTCAAGGTTGTCCTACAAGCTGACGATGTTTCTACCTAATGGAACCCCAGTCAGAGCGATCGTTGATATCACACTCCAAGAAGTTGATCCAGCAAATCTTCCAGGAAGTAGTGCCTTTTCAAAGAACGCTGTCCGGCAAGCCAATCCAGCCCTAGGCTAACTCTAAGTTCATAGGATACTAACGATGCCAAGTCAAACTCTCTATGTATCAAAACCAATTCTCAACATCGGAGGAGCCGCAGCTTCCGCAGAGCTACTGAAAGATGTCTTGCAAATCTCAGTCGAAGAAAGCCTACATCTTCCAACAATGTTTACATTGGTTGTTCATAATGCTTATGTTTCTGCGAGCGATCGTAGTCAACCCTGGCGTAATGAAAAGTACTTCAAGATTGGTGATCTGATTGAGATCGGCTTTGAAAGCAGCACAACCGAAGATAAAGAATTTGCAGTCAGCGAAAAAGACTTTCTCATGCAAGGCGAAATTACTGCGATCGAGGTGAATTTTACCAACACTTCAGCCGCACACCTGATTATTCGGGGATACGATGTGTCTCACCGCTTGCATCGAGGACGCTACAATCGATCGTTTCTCAATACTACTGATAGTGACATTGTGCGGAAGATTGCTGCGGAAGTCGGAATTGCGATCGCTCAAATTGATGATAGTGGCGCACCGCATGAGTATGTGTTTCAAGAAAATCAAACGAACATGGAATTTCTGCGAGAACGTGCTGCTCGATTGGGTTTTGAGCTATTTGTACAAGACAATAAACTTTATTTTCGCGCTCCCAAAAGTACTACATCTCTTACCCTCGATTGGCTGATTGATATTAGTAGCTTTAATGTGCGTGTAACCAGTGCAGAACAAGTGAGCGCAGTTGAAGTCAAGAGTTGGGACTATAGCAAAAAGCAATTGATTCAAGAAACAGCAAAAGCAGAACAAGTCGTCACGACAATCGGAAGTGGTAAAGGGAGTAAAACGAGTACTGCATTCCGTCCAGGAACTCCTAAAATGAGGATCGTAGATCAGCCTGTTTTTAGTGCAAATGAAGCGAAGAAAATGGCGCAAGCACTCTGCAATGAGTTGGGCGGTGAGTACATTCATGCAGATGCAAAAGCTGAGGGAAATCCCGAAATTCGTCCTGGAAGAGTGGTTGCAATCAAAGGGTTAGGAAATCGCTACAGTGGGCAGTATTACATCACCGAAACTCGCCATTTGTACAGTGAGCGCGTTTACCGAACGGACTTTGGTGTGCGAGGTTTACGGGAAGGGAATCTACTTTCAACGATCGCACCTCAAACCCGCCTACAACCAGGACAAACGCTAATGGTTGGCATTGTGACTAACAATAAAGATCCGAAAGGCTGGGGACGAGTCAAAGTGAAGCTACCCACCTTAACCGAGCAGGATGAAAGCCACTGGGCACGAGTGATTGGACTAGGAGCAAGCAACGATCGAGGATTTTACTGTCTGCCTGAAATCAATGATGAAGTACTCGTTGGATTTGAACATGGAGACATTCATCGACCTTACATTATCGGCGGTGTTTGGAATGGTCGAGATAAAACCGTTGAGCCTATCAACAACACAGTGCAAAACGGCAAAGTGCGGTTACGTACGATTAAAACTCGTGTGGGACATTTGATTCGATTTATTGAAGAAGATGGTCAGGGAACTAAGACCGGAATTGAAATTCAGACTGCTAGCGGACATTGGATTCATTTGAATGATAGCGATCGTTATGTAGAAGTTAAAACTCAGGGTCGCCATCGAATTCGTCTTGATGATCGGCGCGGTCGGGTGGAAGTGAGAACCACTGCGGGACATCAGATCAGAATGGAAGATCGGGGCGTACCTCCTGCAATTTCGATTAGCTCGATCGGGAATTTATCACTCAATGCGCGGGGGCAACTCTCATTAAATGCACCGGTTGTTACACTAGATGCGAGAGCCAAGATGTTATTTAACGCTCCTATCGTGTCGCTGAATGCAACAGCACAAATGTCATTAAATGCTAATGTATCAGTCCTGTTTCGATCTCCTGTTCTTGGACTTGCAACCCCTACTGTTTTTCTGGGTGGTGTTCTCATTCCGCCTCCCGCATCAACGGCTGCACTCGCGCCACTGATTGTTGCAAGCCAAGCCGCAAATGTTAGATTGCCGTAAACCAAGTTTCAATGCAACATCATTCAGGTTAAACAACAAGCGCGATCGCATTCTTGACTAAATGCGATCGCGCTTGTTGTTCAATCTCGATCAAATTGATACAAAGTTCTGAAGACACTCACTACCAATCTTCCTCTTTCCATTTCTTTGAGTCTTCTGGTTGCGATTCACCCGATCGAGGCTCAAAGGAATGCTGTTCAGAAGAGGGATTCAAGCGGGAATCAATTGCTTGTCGTGTTTTTCGCTCAACGGTCTCGATCGCATCATACTTAAAACGACTAAAGATCCCACTGAACAGATTAGTAAAAAATCTTTCAATTTCCTGCATCATGATTCACCTATTGTTTCAAAGGATCAGTCGGAGTGTTGGCATTGCTCGTCAACACATTGGATAATTGCTCTAAAGTTTTTCCTCCATCACTGTTAGGCTTGAGCGTAAACAGTAAGCCCGCATTGCTTGTAATGCCAACACCACACGCACCATCCGCCTGACTCGTCACACACACCACAGGATGACGATTGATTGTCCCTGTCGTGAGATAGCTCAGTTGATTCGCTTTGCTGTACTCCTCGAAGCGTTGCGATACTAGATTACAGCGGGTTTGAGGATCAAATCCTCGATCGGCAAACAGCGTCGAATCCCAGAGGATCACACCCATTTCACGCTCGTTGAGTTTCGCGATCGTAGTGGGTGTTCCATTCTTGCTGACACACGCAAATGATAAATTCGCTAAATTGAGCTTTTTCACAGTTGCTTTCGGGCTAGATTTTGGGACTGACTTTGGTGCAGATGCAATAGGAGCTTGCGGCGCAGATGCGACGATAGTGGGTGTTGCAGATGAAACCGGAGCCTCGATCGGAGCTTCTGGCGCAGTGCTAACCGGAGTCTCTGGCTGAAAAGGTGGCGGAGTCACTTGAGCAACAGGCGCAGGTTCGGGCTGAAATGGTGGTGGAGTCACTTGAGCAACAGGCGCTGATTCGGGCTGGAATGGGGTGCGCGTTGGCATTGATGCTTGTTCCACGTCTGCTTGCGCTTGCACAGCACTTCTTTGAACGGTCTCATCAAATTGCTGTTGGCGTTGCTGTTGGCGTTGTTCGGCAGCAGCAGCAGCAGCGGCAACTTGTTGAGCATAACGATCGTTCATTTGTTGATGAATCGCTCGGACAGCACTCGCATCCATAGGTGGAGCTTCTGGTTGAAAAGGTGGCGGAGTGGTTCCTTGAGCGATCGTGACTGAAGCTTTAGCGGTTTGAGCATCAGCAGAAAGCGCTAAAAGACTCAAACAGACTGACCCTAGTGTTCCTAGTGCCAAAAATAAAATACGTTGCCACATGACTCCTCCAGCTTAATTGTACAAAGGTCTATAAGTTACAAGCTTTGAACTTCTCGAATCGATGCTCGTTGCCGTCTTGCCAAGCGAGCTTGTAAGGGAGAGACCCTGGTAGTGGAGCTTGATAGTTTGGCGGTTTATAGCTACCGCGTCCATCCATCCAGCCGACCGTTCGATACACTTGTTCAGCTTTGCGAGCAGTCGATCGCTGATATAGACCTGATTGCACGCTAAATCCTTGTTCTCCGTTGGTTGCACTGCTCCAAAGTTGATCAATTTTGAGCAGTTGACTACAAGAAAAGTTCTTCCACTCGGTTAAATTGAATGCACCTGCGTTGCTAGATTTTTCACCTGCAACTCTAAGCATGAGTCTGTAGGTGATTGAATCGGCGGTTTTAAAGTCTCGCTGATTCAGTGCAGCTTCTAAGCGAGTGTAATCTTGTTGAATGGGGCTTGCTTCAGTTGCACTGATTGGATGAGTGCTGAAGCACAATGAAATGAGCAGCCCCAAGACGATTAGAAAGCAATGACGTTTGAATTGCATCGTTTCCTCTCATAGTTCTAGGCATAGTTTTTAGTGGTCAAGATGGAATAGGTGAAGCGTTGAAGGTCTTATGCACTTCGATCGTTCTAAACTAAAACGGTCTAGGCTGATTCATATATCCATCTTGCCATCCTTTGCGATGACCTCTGCGATATTCATCCTCTTGACCTGGAAATCTTTCTGGTTGAGATTGTTTCCCTGCAAAGCCGCGCTGATATCCAGCTTGATAGGCATCTTCACGGGATGATGTGTGTTGAGACATCGTTTTCTCCTAAGTTGGTTTTCGATTCAGTCCATTCACTTTAGTTGCTGCTTAACTATCTTTATGGTAGAGATTCATCTCAAGCGGAACATCTGAAAAACGTCTCGACTCCCACTCAACAAAAGAAAGCCAATCCGGTTAACCTTAGTTGAGGAACTAAGTAAGGTTACTTAAGCCTTTTGTCATTGAGCAATGTCTCTATGTGGTGATTCATCGATCGCTAAAATCGACACGCTGCAAACTTATCAAATCGATGTTCTAGTCGGTCTTGCCAAGCAAGTTTGAATGGTAAAGAACCAGGTTGGGGTGCTTGATAGTTTGGTTGTCTAGGTTTGCCACTTTGATCAATCCAGCCTACCAGTTTATAGAGTTGTTGGTTATTGCGTGAAGCTTTGGTTTGATAGAGATTTGATTGCACTCTAAAGCCTTGCTGTCCATTTGTTGCATCGCGCCAGAGTTGATCGATTCTCGTTAACCACTCACAAGGAAATTCTCGCCACTCATCGAGATTAAAGCCCTTCTGCCGACTAGATCTCTGACCTGCGATGTCGATCATCAGCTTATATGTGGTTTCGTCAGCCGCTTTGAAGTTCTGCTGCGATAGTTCAGCCTGCAACTGATTGTAAATCTCCTGGAGTTGGTTTGGAAGCGTGGCATAAGGGGATGGACTCGCTGAGATTGAAGGTGTAGAGATAGAACGATCGCTGACTGCGGGATCTGAAGGTCTAAAGATCGAAAACGCTGCGATCGCAATGACTGGAAGCGCGATCGCACTTCCCCAAATCATCCAAGGTTTACGCTTTGCTTGAGGTTGAGAGAGCGCTTGAACTGCTTGCAAAGCTTCTGATGCGGTGGAGTAGCGATCTTTGAAGTGATAGCGCACCAATGTTGTTAGGACTGTTTCTAATTTCGGACTGACTGAAACTCGATTCTGCCAAAGAATTTCGCCTGTTTCCAAATCTTCTTCGAGTTCGCGAGGATGAACTCCGGTCAAGGCTTGGATTGCAATCATCCCTAACGCATACAAATCGCTGCTGGGTCTGGGTCTACCTTGTCCTTGCTCAGTCGGATAGTAGCCCAAAGTTCCGATCGTAATCGTTCGATTAATTTCGGCTTGAGTTGCGACCGAAGTTGCGATCGCTTGTGGAAGTTGTTTGACTGCACCAAAATCAATTAGAACTAACTTACCATCTGATGCCCGTCGAATCAGGTTGTCTGGTTTGATGTCGCGATGAATCACATTTTGCTGATGGACATAGACTAAGGTTTCTAAGACATCAGTGAGCAATTGTATTACCTTTTCTTCAGTCCATTGCGTGTCCGATTGCAGTTCTGCTTGCAGGGACTGTCCTTCGATGAATTCCTGTACCAAACAAAACTCTTCGTCTAGATAGGCGAATAACTGAGGGATTTGGGGATGCTGTCCGAGTTTTTCTAGCGTTTCAGCTTCACTATTAAATAAGCGCTTTGCCGTGTCGAGCTGTTCGCCTGTAAAGCGATCGAGATAAAGATGCTTGATCACACATTTAGGATTTCCAGGACGACGAATATCCTCACCAATATAGGTTTGGCTGAATCCACCACCGCCTAAAGCAGTTGTGACTCGGTAACGCCTATCTAGTACTTGACCAATCATAAGCATGTTTTAGGTCTCTCTAAGTCGATCGTAGAAGAGTTCTGCCAAGTTGACAAAGAATCTACTGAATTGTTTCACGTTCGGTGCTGGAAATTTATGCAATTCTTCAGAACTTTCGACTTTCAGCCAGTGAAACAGTGGCGCAAGTTCGATAGTCTAGTTGCTGTCGAGTGCGAGGTTGATATGCTAGATCAACAGCAGGAATACTTGGGAGCGGGGCTTGCGTTTCCACTGCAACTCAATGTGCAAGGGGGATTGCAAATGAGTGTTGCGGCTCAAAAAGTGAGAGAAGCAATTTGGATTATCTTGCGAACGGGAATCGGAGAACGGGTCTATCGTCCGAACTTTGGGTGTCGTCTGCCAGAACTGGCATTTGCGCCTCTTAATACAGATACACTGCTTCGGATTCGGCTGTATGTTCTCGAAGCATTAAACACATGGGAGCCGCGCATTTTGATTGATGACGTGCGGACTGATCCTGACCCGGTACGCGGCAAAGTTGATATTGTGATCGACTATCGGCTAAAAAATTATCCCGATCCCTATAGCTTGGTCTACCCGTTTTACTTAGTTTCAATCTCGGAGTAGTCATTGTGGAATTTGATTTTCTGCCCAAACTCCCCAATTCCAACCTCGACGATCGTACTTTTGATGATCTAGTCGAAGAATGTCTGTTACGCATTCCTCGCTATTGTCCAGAGTGGACGGATCATAACTTGAGCGATCCGGGAGTTACCTTGATTGAATTGTTTGCCTGGTTAACTGACCAGATGTTACTCCGCTTCAATCAAGTTCCACGCAAAAACTATGTTGCGTTTCTAGAGCTATTGGGAATTCGATTGCAACCGCCTGCACCCGCACAGACTTATATAACGTTTTATCTTACAACTAGCTTGCCAGAGTGTTACCCAATTCCTCAAGGAACTGAAGTTGCGACTGAACGAACTGAAACACAGGAAGCAGTGATATTCAGTACGGATGAAGAATTATCGATCGGTAAAGCAGTTTTACATCATTTTTTAACGGCTCCTACTGCGGATGACACACCTCAAGCGTTGCACGATCGAAGTTCTTGGCGTTCTCAAACTGAAACGATTTGGACAAGTAATGAACTTCCTTTATTTTCGGAACAACCTCAACCCGGAAATTGCTTTTACTTAGTTCTGGGGGCAGAAGAATCGATTGACGGCAATGTATTAGCAATTCAGTTAAAAGGTGCAAGAGGCACACCAACAGGGATTAATCCTGACCAACCACCGCGCCGCTGGGAAGCTTGGAATGGTCAGTATTGGCAGTCTGTCTTGCGAGAAGAAGCGGATGATGCAACTCGTGGTTTTAGCTTTCATGAAGCCGCTCAACAAGGAGGTAGCCCAGAACAAGGAGCCGATGTGGTCTTGCATCTACCAGAACACTTTCCGGCTACAACGTTTACTGCTTATCGAGGACGTTGGTTACGCTGTGTGTTGACTACACCGACTGAAGCTCGTCCGGGCTACATCAATTCGCCTCGAATTATTAGCATTGGGGTACGAACGATTGGGGGAACAGTTCGATCGAGCCAAAGTGTCTTAATTCAACAAGAACAATTAGGCATTAGTAATGGCAAACCTGGACAAAGTTTTCAAGTTCAATCACCTCCAATCTTATCGCGGCGACCTGGGGAAACTGTGATTGTCACTCCACCGGGAGGATTGCCGCAAACCTGGCAGGAAGTGGCTGATTTTGCAGATTCTGAACCGAACGATCGACACTATACGATTAATGCCTTGACGGGCACGATTCAGTTTGGCCCATTAGTTCGAGAACCTGAAGCATTGAAGCTATCTTCACCAGAACGATCGGAGCTTCCAGTTTATTGGCAACCGACTGAACTACCCCTATCCGATCGAGATTCTCAACGACAACGGTTAGAGCATCAATACGGGGCGGTTCCGCCTCGTGGTTCAGTGATTACATTGATGGCATATCGGACAGGGGGTGGCAAAAAGGGAAATGTTCAAGCTGAAACACTACGATTTCTCAAATCCTCAGTTCCCTATGTCGATCGAGTCACGAACTACGAGTCAGCACAGTATGGAGTCGATGCAGAGTCGCTTGATCAAGCTGTACTACGGGCACCGAGAATTTTACGATCGAGAGATCGCGCCGTAACTCCCGAAGATTTTGAAGTTCTAGCACTGCAAGCGGGTCAAGGTGCGATCGCAAGAGTACGCTGTTTACCCACTGGAACGGCTGGAACCGTCAGCTTATTAGTTGTGCCGCAAGCGATCGCAGAAAATCCAATTAGGGGAATTTCACCCGATCGTTTAACACTAACTTCAGCACTCCAAGATCAAACCTTACAGTATTTGAATGAACGTAAGCTGCTAGGTGTCCAGGTCAAGCTTGAAACCCCAGCTTACACGGGCGTTTCTGTTCAAGTTGAAATTGCGATCGAGTCAACTTATCACAATCCGGCAGCACAGCAAGAAATTCTCAATCGAGTGCGGATAGCATTGTATTGCTATCTCAATCCGATTACTGGCGGTCACGCTGGGACTGGATGGGAATTTGGTCGTCCAGTGTATCCCTCGGATCTGATGGCACTGCTGCAACAAATTTCGGGTGTGCGCTATTTGGGAGCTGTTTTACTGTTTCCATTGCGCTGGCAGGACAATGCTTGGCAACGACAACCCTCACCCGAACCTTACATTGATCCGGGTGCATTAGGGTTGATTTGTTCTTGGGCAGATGATCGATCGCGTTCTGGTCATGTGGTGAATTTGATTCGTGCTTAAGCTCTATTGTTCATTGGATTGATGCCTATGCTGCCAAAGCTGACCCAAAAGACGATTAGCTTAAATTTAACGCCAATGCAGCTTTCTGAAGCTTTTCCTCAAGCAGGATTGGCGATTGCTGCTTCTGCGGATCTTGGAACAACTCCAACCCCTGACACCCGTTTAGTCCTGCATCCTGGTGAACCCAGCCGTTTATCTGTCCATATTCAGAACTGGGAAACATATCCCCTACGCCTGCAATTCCGACTTGAAGGAACAGTCCCGCTCGATTGGTGTCGCGTTAGCTTTGATGAACAGCTTGTGGGTAATCGACAGAGCTTTCTATGGACGCGATCGCCTGAAGCGACAGTGACAGAATGGCAAGAAATTGAGCAAACCTCGATCGAGATTTCTCCCAAATCTAGTCTTTCCGGTGAGCTGCTATTTTTAGTTCCAAAAACATTTTTTGAACAATCCGGTCAAGAGCGATTTAAGCTAGATTTTGAGGGGTGTCTCTCGGTTTATGGTCATACCGAGCGGGTAGATTTAGTCCCTCAACTGCTCCAACAAGTTGACTTTAATCTCTCTGTTCGTCCTGACAGTAACTATGTGAGTTTTTTGCCCGTTCTGTATCGTGAAGTTGATTTTATCAGTCGATTTATCAAAATCTTTGAGCAAGCTTTTGAACCGATCGTGAATAGCTTTACGAGCATGTGGGCGAATCTCGATCCATTAACTGCTCCCGAAGCTTTGCTCCCTTTTGTCTCGCATTGGGTTGCTTGGGAAAGCGATTCGAGTTGGGATTTGCACCAACAGCGACGATTGATTAAACGTGCGATCGAGCTTTACCGCTGGCGAGGAACACGCAAAGGATTACGACTATACCTGCATCTCTACACAGGCTTACCTCTGGATGATCATCTCTCTCCTGAACAAGAAGCAGAACGGTCGATCAGCATTACCGAACCTTTCCAGCAAGGATTTGAGCTAGGAGCTTCACGATTAGGTGTAGATGCTGTTTTAGGAGGTGGACAACCGTTTCATTTTAATGTGCGATTGCGATCGAGAGAGCAACGCCCGATTGATGAAACCTTAGTACGGCGAATTATTGATGCTGAAAAACCTGCATTTTGCACCTACGAACTAATCATTGAATCTTAAGAGAGTGAACTATGTCTCGTTCTTTTCCACCTCCTCCGATCATCCCGTTTGAGCGCCTGCAAGCTTCTGATGGCTTGCTAATTACCGCAGAACGATGGCAGCGATCGCATCACTATCATCGCCAACGCCAAAACGTGCATTATCAATCCCTGAATCAGCCAGGAATTGTCTGCGGTTTGGGAGTGCGACCCATCGAAGCGCCAACCGAAGTTTCAGCAGCTTATCGGGACAAATTCTGGCTTCGAGTGCAGCCCGGAATTGCGATCGACCTTTCAGGCAATTTAATTGTTGTTCCGAAACCGATCGCGTTTCGGATAGCAACTGAGCTAAAAAGTTCAGATCCGGTTACGGTCTATCTCGTTGTTCGGTATCGTGACCCGGATGAACTCCGGGATCAAAAGCCGAATGAGTTTGTGCAAGAAACGTTCCGAATTGATGAGAAAAGTAGTCCACCGGATGGTTCTGATGTGGAACTTTGTCGCATCTTGCTGCAAATTGATAAAAAAGAAATTACCACGCCCAAAGATGTGTTCTTTCCTGGGTTTGGTGATCTTGATTTGCGCTATCGTCGCCAAGCCCAAGCGCGTCCCCAAGGACTATTACGCATTGCTCAAATCAATCATGCTGATTCATCATGCAGCCAAAACTTTTTTAGTTTATCTTACTTTGTGCAAGCGATCGAAGCGCTTTATCCTGCTTTACGCAGTGTAGAAACAATTGATACGATCGACTGGAGCAACGATCTACACGCCTACGATTTATTGTATCTCACTGGACAAGAAAGCATTACTCTCAATGCTCGCGAGTTCAAGAAATTAGAAACCTATCTCAGAAGTGGTGGAACAGTGTTAATTGATGCCGCTACTGAAGCAACCGCACTAATTGAATCCGTTCAAGAGTTAGCTCAAAAGCTAAAAATGCCGCTCAAATCGCTAGATCAAAATCGTCGAGATCATCCTTTACGAACTCGTCCCTTTTTATTTGCTGCCTTACCGCAAACCAACAAGCAGCGAATTCAACTCCTGAGCCACGATGGATTAATTTTGTCGATCGGCAATTTAGCATCGATTTGGGGACTAGATGAAGCACTGGAACTATCGCGCACTACTATCCGCACTGCACAGGAATTAGGTGTTAATATTTTGCACTATGCCTGGAAACGTCGCCATCTAACCGAGTTACAGAAAGACGATCGATAATTTGTTGATATAGCGATCGTCAATTAGTCGTGAGATGCGGGATTGATCGTGCCCCCTAAATCCCCCATTCTGGGGAACTTTGAGCTAGAAAAATTTCTCCAATTCCAAAGCGCTTTCCATCTTCAAAGTCCCCCAAATTTGGGGGATTTAGGGGGCATTAGCCGCTTCAACCGAAGCGAAAGCAACTTGTGTCTACACGGTAGTATTCCAAGGATATAGGGAGCTTTAGAAAAGTTCACCACTCAGATAAGATTGCTATAGCAACATCATTGTAGAGTTTCATCCTGATATTTTTCTCAAAGCATGACCCACCAAAAACATATCGTCTTTGTTTCGCTCCCACTCCTGGGACACACTAATTAAATGCTTGCGATCGCAGAAGAACTCGTGAGCCGTGGGCATCGAGTCAGCTTTGTGATCAATGATGCTGCTAAATCTTGGGTAACTCAAACAGGCGCTCAGTTTATTCCTTGGAATCCTCCGAAGGGTTCAGAAGGTCTAGCAAAATCGTCTGTTCGCATGTGGCAAGCTGCATCGCAAACGGTGAGCCGCTGGAAAGGCGATCGCATTATGCTCAAGCAAATGATTTCAAGTTACGCGCCGTTCTGGTTGAAACTGCCTTAATAGATTGAGATTGAGTGACTGAACTCGCCACAGTCTGCGATGCAAGGAGTTCAGCCTTTCTCAATTGATCTCGTTCAATCACTGTCCGCTGTTTGTGCTAATCAAACGATCGAGGTGACTGACCCGACAGTAAACCAACCAGTGATGTAGTTCCGCATCAAACCACGCTAACGGAAATTGATAACACTCCTCGTTCACCGATCGCATCCATTCATCACTGGGAAACTGATCCGGTCGTAACACCCCTCGAATGATTAGTTCTTCCTGCTCTTCCGACACCTCGATCGCAACATAAAAATGCGCTCCTAACTCCGCTTTATCCAGAACAAAGCAGGGAATCGGAACAACCTCATCTAACAGGTGTTCCGTGGTAATCACACACACACGAAAGCCATTCACCGTCAGATATCCGACAGATTCAAGATAACCGGTATCAGGTTCAATCACCGCCTGCGGCAAGCGATCGCGGAACCAGTGTTCCAATCCTTGCAGTGCCAGTGCGTTCAAATAGCTTTGCCATTGTTTTCCCTCAGTACGAGCAGTCTCACTCATGCGACTTGACCAGGCGAACTGTTCCGGTTCCAGCCAAACCGCATCCGGGAGAATCAGCCTAGATTCTGTTGGATAAACTGGACGACTCATGTTCTGGTCTCCTTCTTCGTTCGGTTAAGCAAGTGCGGAGTTGTTGTGCGTAAGAACTCTTTAACGATCGCTGCTTTCCGGCTTTGATTTCCTCAACTGCTGCTTGGAAAATTTCTTGATCCGCAAATGCTTCGATTTGAAGAGCCAGTTCCGTTAGATAATCAGGATGAGGATCAGACGATGCGAACCCTTTTGCTTGAGCTTCTTGCAGTAGTAAATCGAGCAGATGTTGCAGGGTACGAGTGCGAACTTGGTGAAGCAAATCACCCGGATTCAGGACTCGTCTCGCTTGATCCCAACTGGTCATTCCCAGTAACGGGGCGACTTCTTTGAGCGATTTATTCTCTCCATAGTAAAGCTGTAAGCCAGGAATCAACTGGTCGGCTAATTGCACATAGCGTCGGCTCTGCTGCAATCGTTCCAGCCGCGCATCAAGTTCTTGATCGATCGCTTGCACCAGAGCAGTTTGCAACTGTTGATAAATGAATGCTCGTAACTCTTGCTGTTCGATCTCGAATTCATCGATCGCAGTATGCGGCAAATCCGATCGAGTAATATAGCTTGCACTATCGATCTGGTAGATTTCGAGCGGCTCACGCGACTTCCAAACATCACACTCTTTTAATTGAACTGCAATCTGCTTGAGAAGCTGAATCAACTCATTCGGCGTGTTCACAACAATACAACACCTTCGCAAGCGATCGATCATTTCCTGACATTGTTCCGATGAAGGATCAGCCGACTTTTTCGCACCCGGTTGCCGAGTTCGACGACGATCGCGGCGATACACGGCATGAAACACTTCGACCAAGTGACGATCGCGCTCAGATAATCGATCGAGTTGAGCAGGTCGGACTCGATTTAATAGTGCCCAGTCGCTCAGGTGTTGAA
>JADEXW010000725.1 GCA_015206935.1 Pseudanabaenaceae cyanobacterium LEGE 13415
ATCTAGCTCATAGTTCTGAATCTGTCTGTGTTCTGAGTTGGGGAGTAGTTCTAAAAGTTCCACGAATTATCTGAAGAGTTCCTTGTCCTATTCTAGCGAATTGCTTCACCAAATTTGGACAAGTGCCGATAATTGTCGCGAACCCGATTTGTAATTGGCGCGGCATAACGCTGGGATGCTATTTGTTGAGGATATCGATTTTCGCACTTGGGCAAAAGGAATGCTGGGTAAGCACACCTTAGATGCGGGGTTTGGGCAATTCGTCTCAATCCTGCAATGGGTGTGCTGGAAGCGCGGCGTTTACTTCGACAAGGTGACCAAGGATTACACCTCGCAGGTGTGCCCCCAATGCGATACGCACACTGGTAAGAAAGAATTGAAGGACAGGATTCATGCTTGTCCTGACTGCGGTTACACGACTCATCGAGATGTTGCAGCCGCTCAAGTGATCCGCAACAGAGGGATCTCTGCGCTGGGAAGCAGCGTAGAGGAAATTGCCTGTGGAGATGGTCTGACGGGGACTGGCAACAGTCTAGTTAAGAATCTGCGAAGCAGGAAGAAGGGTGAAGAGGCACGGCTTCAGCCTGCCTTGTAACATCTTTTGAGAATCACCCGCGCTTCAGCCGGGTGAGTACTTCAACTGATCATCATCGTGATCCCTTCGATCGCTTATTAATCGCTCAAGCGGTGTCCACTCAGTTACCAATTGTGAGTGCAGATTCTATGTTCGATCGATATCCAGTTCAGCAATTGTGGTGAGAAGGCAGAATTGTACTTTACGGAGTGACACTACCGCACGATCGCTAAAGCACTTTCAACGGTCGAAGGCAATCGCCGCAAAATCTTGCCCTTCACCATATCCACCGGAACTAGAACCACGCGACCGATGACATAGACAACGGAATTGTCAAGAGAGCGAATCTCGTACTCAACTGGAAGTCTGACCCCTTCGATCGACATTAAGCGCGTTTTAACGATCGCTTTCATGCCCATGCGTAACGGTTGATGATAGTGAATCGACAAATCCACCACAGGCAAATTACAGCCCATCTCGACTAATTGCGCGAAATCGATTCCACGAGACTGGAGAAATTCGATGCGAGCCTCTTCAAGCCAAGCAATATAGGCTCCATGCCATACCACACCTGCATAATCCGTATGGTGTGCGTAAACCGTGATCGCATAGTCGAACCAATCGAGCGCGATCGTAGATGGGACAAGGTTTGAAGTGGGTAACTGAGGAGACTGAGACACGATTGTTCTTCACAAAGCATAATAAACACAGGGTCGCCCCAAAGCCTAGACTTGATACAGATCGAGAAAATACGCTCGATCTTCAGACCACCCTGTTTTAAAGTCTACGCAGAAACGAGGCGATGCGATGATAGAAAAAATTTTATTAGCAGATTCTGGAACAGGACGATCAGAGGACATGCTGAACGCGCTCATGGCGATTCCGTCCGTTCAGCGATCGATAGTGACCGTCCTGCATGTGGTTCCGCCGCAAACAACTTCCGAGGCAATGGCGGAAAAGTGGGAAGAAGGCGGAAAACTCCTAGCAAAAGCGGCTCAGTCTCTTAAAGTCGATCCAAGCCACGTCTCAGCCATGTTGCGTCAAGGTGATCCGAAAACGGAAGTGCTGAAGGCAGCCGATGAGATTAATGCAGATTTGATCATCATGGGGTCGCGTGGATTGAAGCGATTGGTCTCGATTCTGGAAAACTCGGTGAGTCAGTATGTGTTTCAGCTTTCGTCGCGTCCGATGTTGCTGGTGAAAGATGACATTTTTGTGCGGACGATCAATCGAGTGACGGTTGCGATCGACAAATCTGAAGCTTCAAAACAAGCGTTGAAGTTAGCGCTCTTTTTGCTCAGAGACATTAAAGGCGGTCAGTTAATTCTGGTAAATGTGGACGCTGACCCAAAAGCCACTGATAAAACGGGGGCGGAAGCAGAGAAATCTCCGGTATTTGCGGACGCGATCGCACAAGCAAAACAATATGGCGTGGGTTATAAAGCGATCGTCACAACCGGGAAAGCAGGCGCGGCGATTTGTCAGGTCGCAGAGGATACCAAGACTGATTTATTGGTGTTGGGATCACCAGATCGACGACCCTCGATCGCGAAAGGATTACCGGATCTCGATCGATTATTAGGAACATCGTTGTCGGATTATGTCCGGGTGTATGCGAATTGTCCGGTGTTGTTGACGCGGACGGTAGGATAATTTCGTCGATCGCGGTAACGGTTAGTAGAGACGCGATTAGGAGCGTCGCTGCACCTTCGGTGTGCGCGTCTCTACGATCAATCACGCATCCAAACCCATTCGGTGTTGGTGGGAATGTTTGATCGCACAAAAATCGATCAATCCTCGATCGCTTCGCCACCCACAACGACATCACGAATTCGCAAACTGGGACCTCCGCATCCGACCGCTAATCCGCTTTGTCCCCCTTTGCCACAACCACCGGATTCATCCCAGAAAAAATCATCCCCGATCGCTTCAATATCCGCTAACGTCTTAAACGCATTCCCCGATAAGGTCACATCTCGTACAGGTTCCGCGATTTCCCCATTTCGGATCATCCAAGCTTCGCCAGCGGTAAACGTGAACATTTCGCCATTCGTCATGCCGCCGATCCAATTTCGGGCATAAACTCCTTCTTTAATGTCTTGGAAG
>JADEXW010000726.1 GCA_015206935.1 Pseudanabaenaceae cyanobacterium LEGE 13415
TAAGAGACAGGGTAGGAATTTGGTATGAATACTTTTGTGATTCTGTAAAACGCAGTTCTAGCAATGCTTTTGTCAGAACACCTGTACTTTGGGGTAGTAGGGGTCGTGGGTTCAAATCCCGCCGCTCCGATTAGATGAAAGGGTTGAAGGCGAAGGCTTTCAGCCCTTTCTCTTTTGAGCTTCAACAATTACTCAATTCTCAATAAGAGCGTCATAGAACGTCACTTCCGCTAGGTGGATCTCAGTAATTGGTATGAAACTGGTATGAGGGTTCGACCGATTAAATTGTCGGAGAAGCTTTATACCAGTTTTGAGTACAGACAAAATGGCGAAGGTGAAAGTTGAGGAATTCCAAGGAAATTTAAGGTTACGTTGGTCACTTAAAGGAGTAAGGCACTGCATCACGCTGGGTCTCGCAGATAGCCCCCGGAATCGGTTAATTGCTCAGATGAAAGCTGACGATATCGATCGAGATATTGCATTAGGTCAGTTCGACTCGACGCTTGTGAAATACAAGCCCGAATATGAATCACGGCAGAACATTAAAGTCGTTGATCTATTCGAGAAGTTTATTCATGCGAAGTCAAAAGAGATCTACGCGCAGAGTCTCGTGAAGTATCACGCCACGCTCGGTTATCTGAAGCAGTTCTTCCGAGAACAACAGGCGAGAACCGTTGACTTAGATCGAGCGGATCGGTTTCGACAGTGGCTTTCAGAGCGGATTCTACCTAACACGGGAAAACCTATGAGCGCGACGACCTTGAAAGAGCGAATCGGGTTAGTATCTGCCTGTTGGGACTTTGCGATTGAAGAGAAGCTTTTAGAAGTGAATCCCTGGCAGAAGATTTACAAAGGCGTTAAACCGGGTAAGACCCCGCCGCCGAAACCGTTTACGGTGGAGGAAATCAAAGCGATTATTGCAGGCTTTCGATGCGACCCGAACTACTCGTACTACAGTGATTATGTAGAGTTCATGCTGGGTACAGGCTGTCGTCCTGGCGAGGCGATCGCACTACGTTGGAAGCACGTTGCAGATGATTGTTCTTCGGTTTGGATTGGTGAAGCGTATTATCGTGGGAGTCTGAAACCAACCAAGACCGAAGCGAGCGGGACGATTCCGATGTCCAAGTCGCTTCGGGAGTTATTACTTCGACGGAAAGCGGCGGGAGTTGACCCAGAAGATTTAGTCTTTCCTCGCAAGAGCGGTGGCTATCTAATTGATCGCGACTTTAGACAACGCCCGTGGACGAAAGTGCTGGCAAAGCTGAGTATTCCTTATAGAAAGCCATACAGCACTCGATCAACTCTGATTAGCTATTGGTTAGCTCAAGGCGAAGATCCGGCGGTAGTCGCCAAGATGACTCGGACATCGGTGAAGATGATTTTTCAACATTATGCTGGCGCAATTAAGTCTCGCGTCGTATTACCGGATTTGATTGATCTGTTTGAGCAACCGGACTAAGCGACATTGAATCGTTTCGCTTTTGCGCCCGGAATTGACCGTTGGAATTCTGCGATCGCGTTGAGGTGCATTTGACGGTCTTCCTGTGACACAGCTACCAGCCAAATTTGAATCATTGCTTTGTTATATGTGATCCGTCCGCGCTCGTTTGGTTGAAACCAGTGTATACCGCGCTGCCACGCCATCGGATCGAGTGGGTTTTTGATTCCATGAGCGCGGCGGCGGTCGATGGTTGACTCGGATTCGTTTAATAGTTCCAAGATCTCTTTCAAAGAGCAAATGTCTAATAATTGCATAGCTTTAGTGAGTTCATGAAAAAACCGCCCCGGCGATAAGGAGCGGTTTTAGTTGTACAAATTACTTGAGGTCAAATTGTGCGCGGCTTAGGAATCGGCAAGGCGTTTGAAGACCGACGCATCTTCTTCTTCGATCTGCGAGTACGCTTCCCAGGCTTCGTCATGTGCAGCCAAGCGTCGATATAAATTCTCGTTCTCCCTGAGAGAATCCTGGAAAGCTGACCAAACTTCATCGCGCACGACTCGTCCCGATTTCGGTTCCGGTTCCGCCGCGAGTTGTTGAAGCAATTCGAGGGCGCGTTCTAGCTTATCGGGCGGGAGTTGATCGATCAGTTGATGAAGCTTTTCTCTGTTGTCCATAACAGTTTTATTGGGGGCGCGGTTCTAGCTTAGTCGAATGAATCAGGTGGAATCAAGTTGGTTACGATCGCGATCAGGATGATTCCCAATCTGTAATCCGATGGTCATCAATACCAGCTAACAGATCTTCGACTTCGTATCGATCGGCATAATCATCTTCTCGATAATCGTAATAATCGTCTTCCTCTTGACTTGAGGATTCAAGCTTCTTTAGTGATTCCCAAGGTAGTTCATCGGAAGTGGCTGAGTTCCAAACCTCCGTGAAGGCAACAGTAGCATAGTCGTCTTCATCTTCGTAACTTCTTGCGAAAACTCTTACAAGCTCTCTCTTAACAAAGTCAAGTTGTTCCACCTTGAATTGTTCTAGGGCGTATCTGCAAAGTCTAAATGTAAGGTAGTGCCTCATTTCAGCCAAATCAGAATTGCAGCTGTCTCCCGTCAACTACATTGGCTCATTTAGAGCATCAATTTCCTTCTCCTTTTTGCTACAAAATTGAACTTCAAATCGATGGAATGGGATCTCATCAAAATTGAACGTAAAAATGGCGACTGCTC
>JADEXW010000727.1 GCA_015206935.1 Pseudanabaenaceae cyanobacterium LEGE 13415
GATTACTTATGGTCGCTGTATGAATTGATTCAGCCGTTGCCGTGTGAATTGATTTGGCAGACCGATGGAAGACCGATGAGCGGGGACATTGGAGACGGAGCCACCCGCGCTTGTGTGAAATTGGGTGAAAAAATTCTCGCTACAGACATACCCGGAAATATACAACTCGCAGGAGGAACAAATCGCCACACAGTCCCTAAGTTAGAAGCATTGGGAATGTTGCACAATAGAGATAGAACATCCGTTTCGAGATGGGTTTCTGGAATTGCTTACGGTAGCTACGCTCGGAGTCTACTGTTACCTGTTCTCAACGAGTTAGAAGCGATGGAGATGATGCCCTTGAACTGTCGATCGACCGTTACGCCGCACACAATCGAAACTGTTCCGGAACTGCTCTGGCAAGCTGTTGAACTGGCTGATTCCTTAGTCAGTCAAATTAAATCACCCGAACGTCTTCTGCAAGTGATTTAGCATACACCAGAGACAAAACAAGTTCCCTTACCCTAGTCACAAGACAGCCACCTCTGTCTTTTTCTCCAAAACACAGAACACATGGCAGAATACAGTCCCGCTTTTTCCGATTTGCGTCAGACCGCTGACACCGAATTGACCGCTACAGATGATAACCGGATGCAAACTACTGACGATTTAACGAAACTTTTAGACATCCTTCCGACTCATTTACGCGATCGCTTGATGCAACATCCTGAGCGCGATCGATTAGTCGAAGTCGTGATGGACTTGGGACGCTTTCCTGAAGCTCGTTTCCCTGGCAAAGCAGAATACCTGTCAGATACACCGATTACGAAGGAGGATCTGGCAGAAAGTACGAAAAAGGTTGGCGATT
Source organism: Pseudanabaenaceae cyanobacterium LEGE 13415 (assembly GCA_015206935.1). Lineage (GTDB taxonomy): Bacteria > Cyanobacteriota > Cyanobacteriia > Leptolyngbyales > Leptolyngbyaceae > Leptolyngbya. Next base: position 848 of record JADEXW010000727.1, read on the forward strand.
TTGGCGGCGATAATCGGGCGGGGATTGAGAAAACCTTGCACCGGATTAGTGCAATTCGGAATCGTCGCGGTGAAGTGATTGGTCTAACCTGCCGGGTGGGACGGGCGATTTTTGGCACGATCGGCATGATTCGCGATTTGGTCGAGAGTGGTCGATCGATTCTCATGCTCGGTCGTCCGGGTGTGGGTAAAACGACGGCGCTGAGGGAGATTGCGCGGGTGCTGGCGGATGAACTCGATAAAAGAGTCGTCATTATCGACACTTCTAATGAGATTGCAGGCGATGGAGATGTACCGCATCCGGCGATCGGTCGTGCCCGTCGAATGCAGGTTGCTCGTCCAGAACTTCAGCATCAGGTGATGATCGAAGCGGTCGAAAACCATATGCCCGAAGTGATTGTGATCGATGAGATTGGTACCGAATTGGAAGCGCTCGCGGCGAGAACGATCGCGGAAAGAGGGGTGCAATTGGTTGGAACGGCTCACGGTAACAAACTGGAAAACTTGATCAAAAACCCAACGCTTTCAGATTTGGTTGGTGGAATTCAATCAGTCACGTTAGGGGACGAAGAAGCCCGCAGACGAGGAACGCAAAAGAGTGTTCTGGAACGGAAAGCGCCGCCCACGTTCGATATTGCCGTCGAAATGATGGAGCGGCAGAAATGGGTCGTGCATGAAGAAGTGTCAGACACGATCGACATTCTTTTGCGCGGCAGACAACCGAATCCGCAGACTCGCACGACTGACGATGAAGGCAATGTGACGATCACACACGAAACGCCACAAGCGCCTGAACCTCGGAGTCGTCCCCAGGCAGTTCCAGAGATTGGGAATTATTTCTCGAATCAGCCGCGTGGATGGCGCTCGTCGGGTCGCATGAAAGCCGTTGGTAGTCAGAACAATGTCCGCGCTCTGACTCCTGAGCAACAATCATTTGAAAGAATGCTTGATGAGTCTCTGGGACGGAGCTTTGATGCGGTTGAAGCGAACTCTTTCCCTGGCCCGAATGGTGAAGAGTTACCGCTGCACATTTACCCCTATGGCGTGAGTCGGCAACAACTCGATCAGGTGATTCAAACGCTGAATTTACCTGTGTTGTTGACCAAGGATATGGAGGGAGCCGATGCAGTATTAGCTCTACGATCGCATGTCAAAAATCACGCCAAACTGCGTCATCTAGCAAAAACTCGTCAGATTCCGATTCATACGGTGAAGTCGAATAGCGTTCCTCAAATTGCGATCGCGCTTCGACGGGTGTTGAACATGGACGAACCAGGCGCACCGGGTGAAGCAGAACTGAGTCTAATTGCTCGCGGCGACAACGAGGACGAGATTGAAGCACTCGAAGAAGCAAGATTGGCAGTCGAACAGATTGTCATTCCAAGAGGGCAACCTGTGGAACTGCTTCCTCGATCGGCAACGGTGCGAAAGATGCAGCACGAATTAGTGGAGCATTATCGTCTGAAGTCGCGCAGTTTTGGAGAAGAACCGAATCGGCGATTGCGGATTTATCCCGCGTAGAACCTGGGAGTTTGGTAGACTCAATATCTGCCAAACTCTTCGTTTTTTTGATCATGCTTGAGTTCATTCGCTCCGATCTGGCTCAATTTGCGGCATACAACACGCAACACACGGATAATGCTCATCTCGACCATCCCGATCGATTAGATGTGAACGAAAATCCGTATGATCTGCCCGATGAACTCAAGCAGAAACTCGCTTGGACTTGGCAATCTCAGATCGAGTCGAATCGGTATCCCGATGGGGGATATTTGCCGCTGAAAGACGCGATCGCAGAATACGTCAACGAAACGGCGAATACAGAA
>JADEXW010000154.1 GCA_015206935.1 Pseudanabaenaceae cyanobacterium LEGE 13415
TTACACCAGAGGATCCCGCAGCCCCACTTATTCCGGAGTCAACGATCCCGCCGGTCAGACCCTCCGTTCTCACGCCTCGGACTCCGACCCGTCCGGCAATTACGCGCCCGACCCGACGAATTCCGATCGAGCCAGTCCCGATGCCTGGAGATCGACCCCAACCCTTGCCTCCCTTACCTGAACCTGCCAGCGTACGGGCGTTGCCTGCTGCTCCTCCGGGTGTAAGCGGCATTACGGGTACAATTACGCTCACTCCAATTTGTTCCATCACCGCTCCCGCTGCGACTTGCACACCGCGTCCCTATGTTGGGCCGATTAAAATCTCTACAGCGGCTCGCGATCGGGTCATTCGACTAGTGACGGGCGAAACTGGAACCTTTCAACTCCGTCTAGCACCTGGTCTGTACGTTGTTGAACCGGATGGAACGAATTTCCCGATCGGGACTCGTCAGACATTCAGCGTGATCAGTAGCGTAACGCGCCAGATGGAATTTAACTTCCAAGGAACAGTCACGCCACCCGCGCCTGGAGCAGCGACACCCGGAGCAGCAACTTTGGTAGCTCCAGCGGCTCCTTAAGGATTTACTTCTTCAACGAGCCAGCCTGTTTCCTTGAGATGGTATTGATATCGATTCTGAGGATCGCCTCGTAGCTCCAGATGATCGACTTCATTAGGCTCAAGGAGCAGAAGACAAAACTGCTCAAGCGGCTCTGTTTGGCTGGGTGCGGGAGGCAAGAAGGTGTCGGCAGTGGCACGAGGTTGTCCCGGATGCGACCAAGCAAATTGAAGTCTGGCACTGTCAGAGAGTTCTTGCCAAATTTGCTGACGCGCTTTTTGGAGCTTCTCTTCTGGGTTCATGTGGTCAATCAAGCTCAACTTTCCAGCGATCCGAAACTGTTCACGGGTATTGGGAAAATACCAGCAAACTTCAGCCCAAGGACAAGATTCGATTTGTTTTGGCTTTTCGCTGCGATCGTCGGTGACGAATTTAAGCTGATTCGTCTCTTCAAGAAAGCCGCGAAACACGATCGTGCGATTCGCAGGTTTTCCATTTGGTCGAACGGTTGCAAGCTGAACATAGCGGGCATAAGGAAGCGATCGATTACGATGAAGGGCACGAGCGAGAATCGATCTCCAAGGAGCAAGAGACATAAGCGAATTGATCAAATGCTTTAAGATCCTAGCTGAAGCGTTTCATTTCTTCGAGTTATGGCATTGCCAACTGTCATTTTGCCGGGATATCTTGCAGGTGCGATCGACTATCGCCAAATGCAGCAAACCCTAATCGATCTTGGAATTCCAGCAGTGACGGTTCCTTTGGTAAAACGGGACTGGTTGCCGACCTTGGGAGGGCGATCGGTTTTGCCGATTTTAGAAGCCCTCGATCGAACCGTTCAAGAAGTGCGACAGACTTACAACACTGAGAAAATTAATCTCGTTGGACATTCAGCCGGGGGATGGATTGCACGAATCTATTTGGGTGAGAAAGCTTACGACGTGCATGGAATGATCAGCGATCGAACTTACGTTTGGCAGGCGCATCAATTCGTTTCCACGCTCTGCACGCTCGGAACGCCACAAACAAGCTACGAACGCTGGACACTTAAGAATTTGAACTTCGTGAACTTTACTTATCCTGGCGCGTTTTACCCGAAAGTAAAGTATATCTGTGTTGCTGGAAAGTCGGTCTTTGGAGCGCGTCGATTGGGTCAGTGGTTAGCATTTAGCAGCTACCAATTAACAGGGGGGCGAGGTGATGTTTGGGGCGATGGAATTACCCCGATCGAGGCTGCACATCTCGAAGGCGCAGAGAATTTAGTCTACGAAGGAGTTTGGCATTCTCCTCGATCGCCAGGTCGGTGGTACGGTTCTCCTGAAATTGTCAAACAGTGGGCGACTCATTTGACATAAATAAAAAAAGGGATGTATTAAACATCCCCCTTCTAGAATCACATCAATCTACCACAGGGCGCGAACGCCACCAGGGGTTCCGCTGTCATTGGTCGTTGATGGCGTGGTGGTTGACGGAGTTGTATTCTGCTCCGGACTGGTCGTTGAGGGAACGGTAGAGTCTGGTGTAGTCGTTGACGGAGTTGTATTCTGCTCCGGGCTGGTCGTCGAGGGAGTTGACGAATCCGGAGTTGTGGTACTTGGTGTTGTAGTACTTGGCGTGGTTTGAGTCGGTGAAGTTGGAACAGTGCTAGGTGTGGTTTGTGTTGTTCCAGCAGGCTCAGTTGGGACAACGATATCACCGGACGGGTTGGGAGTACTCGTCGGCGAAGTCGGGCTAGTCGTTTCGGGAGTGACTTGGCTTGGAGTTTGAGTACCGCTTGGAGTTGTGGTTGAAGGAGTGCTTTGCGGTGCGATCGTAGAACCCCCTGGATTGTTCGTATTTCCTAGCGGGTCAGCGGTGGGTGTAATTTGCGGCGAATTGCTGGGGCGGTCAGTGTCAGGAGTCCCAGAAGAACCGCCTGGAGCCGAATTTTGCGAGGTGAGCGGATCGCTGGGAGTCACTGAGGAATCAGCCGAAACCGAAGATGCCCGGTTGTAGGGAGCTTCGTTGAAAATGCTTGGATTCGGGTTGACTCCTGCCAGTGAGGGCGTGGATCTGCGAGGAGCGCTTGCCGAGGGACTCGTTGGCATCGTTGTGTCTGGAGTCGCCTGCGCCAAAGTTCTGTTGTAAGGCGCTTCACTGAAAATGCTTGGATTCGGATTCAGCGGAGATTGTGCAATTGCAGGCAACGAAAGCAACGATCCAAAGCTGGTAACAACGATCGTACCTGCGAATTTCTTAATCTTTCCGTTCATCGGTCTCTCCCTTGTTGAATATTGACAAGTCCGGTTTGCTGATTGAAACCCACCGAGTAGGCGGAAGCGAGAATCCGATTTGGACTCACGACCACAGGTTGCAGTTTAGGAAGGATTGATCCCGAAGGGGTTCCCCCTATGGTTCGATTCGTCTGTAGGCGAAATTTCCTAAATTCGCTAATTTTTCACGATTACTTCTGTCCCTAGGCTGACTTTACCAAAGAGTTCTTCGACATCCCGGTTGTACATGCGAATACAGCCATGAGATGCCGCAGTGCCGATCGATTCAGGGTTTGGAGTGCCGTGGAATCCGATCCAGTTCTTGCCATCTGTCCAGAACCCAATCCATCGTCGTCCGAGTGGATTTTCAGGATCGCCGCCTGGAATTCTGGAGCCGTTCATCGGGTGAATCCATTCGGGGTCGCGAATTTTTTGTTTGATGGTGAAGTTGCCTGTTGGAGTTTCCCATCCGGGTTTACCCACTGCGATCGGATAACTTTTGATTTTACGATCGCCTTGAAAGACCGTAACCCGTCGCTGTCTGAGCCGAATTTCTAATCTTAACGGTTGCTTTGTCGGCTCTGAGGCTGGAACAGGTTCTAAGACAGGGTTTGAGAAACTCGGCTGGGGGCTAAAGAACGTTGCACAGGTTAGTAAGATTCCCACACACCAGATTGTTTTTCGCTGCATCGGTTGCTAGGACAAAACTACATCCAAGACGAAACCAGATCGCGAAACCTGTGTTCATCTGTCAAAGGAAAGAGGTTCGATCGCGTTCCAAGCGGCGGCTATACTTGCAAGACTGCCACACGACATATCTCTAAACCAATTCCGTTAAATCCTGAATGTGCCGAAGTTCTTTGTAGCACTTCGGACAACGCATGACAAACTAAGCTTTGTGAGCATTGGCGTAAATTCGTAATGCTGCTGCCATCTTTTTCTCATAATCTTCGCCTTGGCTCTGAAACCACGCCAAGGTGTCCGGGTCAATTTCAACAAGTACGTTTAGAGATTTAGCTGGCTTCCACCATCGCGATTTTTTGAAAAGCTCTTCTGTAATCGGTGGAATATCAGAGGTATCAATTTCTTCTTCCGTCAATGAATCAAACTTCTCCCAGTTCGTTTCTGAGATATTGTTCGTAGAGTTTTCGCTCATAAGGTAAGGCTTTGCGAAGTGAAATAACTCGAATCGTCTCCTCGTCTGGCTCCGTGAAGACTATCACTATGATACGTCCATCCAACATTCCTAGACCGATCCATCGCTCCTCTCCGTAGTCTTGGCGCGGATCTAAAGTAATCCGAAGCGGAAGATTGAAGATTTGGGGTGCATCTGCGAAATCTAATTGATGCTTCGCAATGTTTGATTGGTTTTTCTCAGCATCCCACTCGAAATTCATACATTCAAATTTTTTCGTCCATCTGCTCGTAGTATCTCACTTTGGGTGGTCTGTAAAACTTAAGAACAAGATTGCAACCGTTTGCCCCGAATCGGATTGCGATATCATCGGGATCAGTGCATAGGAGAAAGTTATGTCTGAATCCGTCAGTGAAGCCTTTTCGCCTGCGGTGAGCGATCGCATTTGCAATCACATGAACAAAGATCACAGTGATTCAGTGCTGGTCTACGTGCAGCATTTTGGCAAAGTGAAGGATGCAACTGCCGCGCAAATGAAGTCGATCGATGAAAAAGGCATGGATTTGTTGGCACAAGTGAATGCAGAAACCGTTCCAGTGCGTGTGAACTTCGATCGAACTTTGAAAGATGCCAAAGAAGCGCATATTATCCTGGTGGAAATGCTGAAGCGCGTTCGACCCGGTGATTAATTGTGCGATCGAGCCTTTCATTTGGGCATTTAAAAAGAGGGTAATCTGATGCTCTTCTGGGCGGACTGCGGTTCGCCCTTTTTCCTGTTTTATGCCCCACACGAATCACGTTTTTGTTTTTATCCAAGTCTTCTCCTATGAAGGCGGCATTCAGTCTTACGTTAAAGATATTTTGCAAGCGTATTCGCAATTGGATTCCACTGCGGATGTGTTTTTGCTGCGAGATGATGCAACGGTTCAGAATCCTTTGGCATCTGAGCGATTCCGATTCCACTACTGCAAAGCGAAATCGCCAATGGTGGGACGGGTGAAATTAGCGATCGAGCTTTTCACTCATCTTCTAACGCATCGCCCAGAGCGTGTGTTCTGCGGTCATATTTTGTTAGCTCCATTGATTGAAACGCTCTGCAAACCTTTAGGAATTCCTTATACGGTTTTGACCTACGGGAAAGAGGTTTGGGAGCCGTTACCGAGTCGGAAACAGAAAGCCTTGCAGAATGCCGATCGCATTTGGGCAATTAGTCGATATTCCCGCGATCGAGCTTGTGTTGCGAATGGGATTGCGCCCGATAAAGTTGATTTTCTCTTTTGTGCTGTCGATGGAACGGTCTTTCAGCCACAAGCTAAGGATTTAGAACTTTTGCAGAAATATCAGATTGAGAATTGTAAGGTTCTGATGACGGTGGCGCGATTATGGTCGGGCGATCCGTATAAGGGCGTTGATGTTACTATTCGTGCCTTGCCGCAGATTCTGAAGGTGTTTTCAGAGGTGAAGTATCTGGTGATTGGGCGGGGAGATGACCAGCCGAGATTAGCAAAACTAGCGGAAGAATTGGGAGTCAGCGATCGAGTGGTCTTTGCGGGATTTGTTGCAACTGAAGCACTTCCGAAGCATTACTGTTTGGCGGATGCGTATGTGATGCCATCTCAGGAAGGATTCGGGATTGTGTATCTAGAAGCGATGGCGTGCGGAGTTCCGGTGCTGTCAGGAAATACGGATGGGTCGGCTGATCCGTTGCAAGATGGGCGATTTGGATGGCAAGTAGCGCATCGTGATCCGGATGAAGTTGCGATCGCATGTCTCGAAATGCTTAAAGGTGAAGACCCGCGCTGCAATGGAGCATGGTTACGTCAAGAAAGCCTTGCAATCTTTGATAAACCCGCATTTGTGCAGCGATTGAAGGAACTGGTGAGTTCCTTAGATTAACGCTTTGATTGATGGAGTGCGAATCAGATCCTCGATAATCTTAGGCTTGATCTTCTCAAATTCAGCTTTGAGAAGATCTTTGCTAGTCGCGGCTTTGCCCATTGATGCCCAAGTTTGACTTGCTAACATCCATTCGAGAAGCTGCGATCGCTGCATTGATGAAAGCTGGAGCGGCATCACATAGGCGCAATGATGCGGATCTTCGATCGCAAAAAATAGAATGTAGTAGCTTTTTTTGTCGATCAATAACTGCGCCAGTTTTTGACCTTGATCCGTTTTCAAATCGAGGAAACACTTTAACCAGCGAGGATTACCATCTTTGTGCTGTAGCTGATTGTAGAGAGCGGTTACCCACATGATCACCGGATGCGGCGATTGAATGCACAAAAAAGTTTTGAAAAACTGGTTATACAGCTTTCCAATTTGAATATTTTCAATTTCTTGTTGCGGCAGCATTACCCAAATCGTGGCGGAAGTTTCCCGTTTGGTTTCGAGAATGTGGGGGAATACAATTTGTGCGATCGGTTTGTCTCTGGGCCAAGTGGTAAGCTGACACGCCTCATCAGGAGAAAGATCGTCTTCTTTCCGAGGCGGTGTAGCGACAGGTCTTCTGAGTAGCGCTTCTCCAATGCGGTGACTGATTTGGCGCGTGGCATTATAACGCTGTTCTAAGGGTTCTAAAGCTTTGAGAATGTCATCGATCGTTTGAGGACGGTCTTGCGGTAGCTTTTCTAAACAACTCATCACTAAGGTTTCTAAAACCTTGGGGACTTTCGCATTTGGATTAAGTTGCGAAATGCTTTGAGGTGGCTGGAAATGATGCGTTTTGTACCAGCTTCCAAAAGAGTGGGTGTCCGCTTGTAAGGGCATTTTCCCCGTCAGCATCTCGAAGAACAGGATGCCTAAGCTGTAGATGTCCGATCGAGAATCAAGTTCTCGTCCTTCCATTTGTTCAGGAGACGAATAAGCAAGCGTTCCCATATAAGAACTGGTCTGGCTTCCATCTGACTGCAACAGTTTAGAAATGCCGAAATCGAGAATCTTGACTAACTCTCCATAACCTGAATCTTGCGTTACCAGAATATTGCTGGGTTTGATGTCGCGGTGAATGATTGGATAGAGAGTGCCATCGATCGTAATTCCGTGGTGGGCGCATTGAATTCCTGCACAGATTTGCCGCGCTAGGTTAAGAAATCGAGGCAATGGAAGATTCTGAGCGCTGATCACTTCGCTCAAACTATTGCCCTCTAAGTATTCCATCACGTAGTAGGGCACTTCTTGATCATCCACGCCGTAATCCATGACGCGGACAATGTGCATACTTTTGGTGCTGAGGAGGGCGCAGGTTCGAGCTTCACTGCGGAAGCGATCGCGCATTTTACGAGTCAGCAAGGTTTGAGACAAAAACTTCACCGCAACGACTACGCCGCCTAAGAGAATGTCTTCTGCTTTGTATACTTGTCCCATTGCGCCACGTCCGATCAGTTGGGCGATTTGGTAGCGATTTGAGAGCAGTTGTCCAATTCTAGGGTCAGTCATGCGCTGAGGGAGGAGGAACAGATGGGTTCAGTATGGACACTTGCGGCTTTGAAGTAACTTTATAAAAGTGGGGTTTTGCGTCCGTAGAATCTCAGAGCTAACTCTGTATACATAAGTGATGCTAGAGCCACAGTATAAAAGATGGAGCGATCGACTTAGTGGCGGTAGTCTTAGCAATATCCCTCCTGCACGAATGCCCCGGCGAACTCTATTTGCCAGGGCATTCATGCGGTGTTATTTAATCTGCGATTCCTTAGGAGCGATCTCCAGAGCATCTGAACCTAGAAAATTACCAAATTCGCTTACGCATTGGTTTTGAGATCTGTACTCCGTTCTGCAAAGTACTTATTCAAGAACGTGCTTGCTAACGACAGAATAAACGGTGCAACGAGGAATGAAATCAATCCATGCGCTTGGAATCCAGGAACCAAGGCAGCCGCCAACGTAAAACAAATTCCGTTAATCACGATCGAGAATAATCCCAATGTCAACAAGTTAATCGGTAACGTCAACAGCGACAGAATTGGCTTCACAAACGTATTCACCAAACCGATGACAATCCCTGCAATGATTGCCACCGCAAAGCTTTCAATATTCACACCGGGTAGAACAATATCAACGACGAGCAAGCTTAATGCTGTGGTCAAAATCGTTAGTGCATATCCCATATCTTTTTCCTCGAATTAATAACAATTTTTCTAGTTTCGATTGTGACTTAGCGATCGAGTCTCCATCCTCTCCATCTGGGCAGATATTTCAAAGCCCCAAATCTCTTGACGAAACTTGGGGCATTTGAGTTATTCAAGGCTTTCAGTTATCTCTTCTGGCTTCGGTTTGGGATGTATCCGAATTCCTAAAAAGATGTCGTAAACGAATCCAAGAAAGTCTTCTTTGAGCAGTCCGATCGATTGGGGCGAGCCTTTCTCATCTAAAATCGGCTTTGCTGCATAATAGGCTGCCTCATATTTGTACCAAGGCACAGCGGGCCAAAGATGATGAACTAAGTGATAGTTCTGACCCATAATCAGCCAATTTAGAATTCGACTGGGATAGACTCTGGCATTCTTCCAGCGATCGCGCTCTTTGAATGGACGATGTGGCAAATAGTCAAAGAATAGCCCTAGGACTAAACCGACGATCGCTAAGGGCACAAACCAGAAATTGAACACATAGCCCAAGAAATGGAACTTGATTGCAACAACAATGACTGCCGCTAGCGACAATCGCGCTAAGAACCATTCAAATAATTCATTCTTCCGCCACAACTTGCGCTGGAAGAAGAAGAATTCGTGATACATAAATCGGGCATTAATAATCCAGAGTGGCCCAAATGTAGAAACAACATGATCTGGATCGTTCTCTGGATCATTGACATTCCCGTGATGCTGGATATGTACCCGTGTAAAAACCGGATACGAAAAGCACAACAGAAACGCGCTGCCATGTCCAAGAACCGCATTCATCACTTTATTGCGGTGAGCCACTCCATGACAGGAATCACTGTCCCGACTAAATGAAGTGCCACTGTATTTAGGCAAAAACACACCCAATCTACCCATCCCCAACACCAGTAACCGAATGTGGTGAGCAGTGCGATCGCGATTGCAATCAGAAAGATGAGCAAGGTTGGATTAAAATCTCCGGGCGCTCCCACCAACTCTCTTGGAATCGTCAGGGGCTTAACTGCCACCTCCGACATTACATCGTCTCTCCTTGCGAATACTTTGCGTAGTATAGAGCTTTCAGTATTCCTTTACAAAGCGCAATCCTTCATCTCATTTTGGTTAGACTTCGATCGTTTCTCCCAAAGTCGTGACGCGATCGCCTTTGACTAATTTCCGTCCTCGTCGCGTTTCAATTTGTCCATTGACGCGCACTTCCCCGGATTGAATCAATAATTTCGCCTGTCCTCCGGTTTGTGCCAATCCCTGAAACTTCAAAAATTGATCTAATTTAATCGTGTCTTCCTGCATAGATCTCGCATTGATCGGTCTTATCGATCGTAGCTGAAAAAAAAGCGCAGAGGCTGGACACTCTACGCTTAACAATGGAGAATTGAAACTTTTAAATCGACTAATATCGATCAACGCTACCTGCAAATACGGGTTCAACTCGCAGGCTTATGACTCGTGCGGGACGAACGACCATATATTCGCCTTGCACATTTTTAATTGGGACGCTGATGAAATCTTCTGAAGCTGATTTCGGCATCAGTTCGCCGCTGTACCATTTTTGAAAGTCTTGAATTGTTGGGAATCGCACTTCTTCACGATGTCCCCCTTCCATCATGATATGAACTGAAAATTCGCTTGGCGTTCTAGGCATCTGAGTTGACCAAACAGGACGAGTTTAGTATGGGCAAATGGATGTCAGAACTATCAGTGGGATGGGTGAATCGGTAGAGTTCCTGCTGGAATCAGAAATGCTTATTGAATAGAACTCTAGTGAGTTTATATTTGGTGTTTTCGCTACGGTTGAAGCGTTTTTAGCCCCCTAAATCCCTTACAGGTGTAGGTTTGTGTTGAAACTGTGAGCAAGG
>JADEXW010000728.1 GCA_015206935.1 Pseudanabaenaceae cyanobacterium LEGE 13415
GCACAACAAGTTTACGGATTTTAGAACGCATGGGATACATAGAAATCGGTAAAATTGTCGCCGCTCAAGGCATCAAAGGCGAACTGCGCGTCTATCCAAACACAGACTTTCCAGAGCGATTCGAGGAACCTGGTCAACGCTGGTTATTGCGCCCGAATCAAACTGAACCTGAGTCGATCGAGCTTCTTTCAGGACGCTACATCGACGGGAAAGGACTCTACGTGATTCAGATCAAAGGAATCCGCGATCGTACTACTGCTGAAAGTCTGCGAGATTGCAAATTGCTTGTGCCTGACACCGATCGACCCGAACTCGAAGAAGGCGAATTTCATGTTGCCGATCTGCTTGGGTTAGCAGTCTATGATCAAACCACTCAAGAATTGATTGGCAACGTGAAAGATGTGATTCCTGCTGGACATGATTTACTTCAGGTTGTCAAAATTACACCCGAAGACGGACAGGAAAAGATCATTTTGATTCCATTTGTCGAAGCAATCGTACCCGTTGTTGACCTTGATCGACAGCGAATCGAAATTACTCCACCCCCTGGACTGCTCGATCTATAGGCTAGAAAGCTTCATTGCTATCGAGTAATTTAACCTTCAATGAATCTTTGTATCGGAACTCCAGTGCATTAAATACGCATGGTAGATTAAAAAGAGGTTCGTTAATGGCACATCGAGCAAAGTAAAGCGTTACAACCTTTTGACAAGCTTGAAGCGGATTTATCTCGATCGCCAAATTCAAGACTGTCACTCTGTCAAACCATCCCGCTCCACAGCAATGATTTGATAGTTATCAAGCAAACCTAGTGTGATCTTTGTTGAAGTGTCTCCACAACTACGATCGCACTTGTTTTCGCATCCGATTTTTCATCTTGCGAATTTCGCCAAAAAATGTTTTGCAATCTCTGCCCGATGTTTTCCGAAATGACCTCCTTAGAAGGAGTAGTAATACCGAGACCATGTTGCAGACTAATCACTAGCCCCCTGGTGAAATCAGGAACAACAACGCTTTTTTAATCTCCCTGCTGAAGACTTATTAAATTTGAGAGGGCATTCCATGAAAGTACTACCGACTTACCTCCTCGCCACTGTAAAGCAAACTGTGAAACAAGCTGCTCCAATGATTGCAGGATTTTCACTTGCTCTCACAGGTTTAATGGCGACGAATGCACCCGCTCAAGCTGCTCCCCGCAATCTGGAAAGAACTGCACTTGCACAAAGCACCACATTGCCGGATGGAGTTTACCTGTATGGGCAGTCCCCAAACCCCGACGAACTGGGTAAAGGATACTTTGTCTTTGAAGCACGGCAAGGAAAATTAGTCGGTGCGCTGTACATGCCTCGATCGTCATTCGATTGCACCTATGGTCAGCTAGAAGCCGATCGCGTTTCCTTAATGGTGGTCGATAGCTACGATCGCTCTGAAAATCCTTATGTGATCGCAACCGAGCGCAATGATTCAGTTGCCTCACGCAATCCTGTCGTAGCTCCGATTAGTTTAGAAGGCTTCCATCGCCTCTCGAATCTAAGTGCAAACGATCAACGAATTCTTAACACTTGCAGGCAGAACTATCAGCAACGAGTCTGGAAATAGAATATGAATTGCTTAATTTTGGGTGTTGCTTCAATCAAGAAACAGCACCCAAATCAAGCTGATGGAAAACTTAGTTAAAAATGAATGCGATCGTGTCACTTTCGCGCTAGTGTGAAGCACAAATGCGGAACTGGTGACGGTTGTGAAGTATTTTTTCCTTTCCGATGGTTGGTGTGTGGGACGAGTTTGGGAAGTTGGCGGCTTATGGAATGAAATTGCTTGGAGACGCAAACCCCGCATTGAACAATTAGATTTAAGTGTCTGGGAAAACGGCGAAAAGCTCTGGCTCTATCGCGTCGAAGATGAAGTGTTAATGGTTGAAGTCAAACCTTCACCTTCGGTCGAATCTGGCGCGATCGGGCAAGTCGTTCTCAAGCGATTAATCACAGCCGATCAAGCGATCGACATTCTCTGCAATGTGAACAAAGATATCGCAAATCTCTAACGTCTCACCGTTCCGGTAAATCCTGCGGCTTTGAACTGTTCAAGTTTAAGCGGTAACGGTTGATTGTCAGGAACATTAACCTGAAACTCGAATTCGCTCACACCCGGCGGCACTTCTTCGATCGCGCCGAGTCGCGTCCGGTTTTCGATGATCGGATCTTCATTCGCATCATAGATCCGTCCAAAAATATCTGCATTGACGATCGTTTTATTGGTGGGATTCGTCGCTTTGCCATACACCAGAAAACATCGTGCCGATTGTGGAATTCCTCCCGCTGTCACTGCGCCTTTCGATAGTTCGATCGGACATTCCCGATAGCCCAAATCCGATAGCTTAATCTGGACAAGTGCCCAAGCATTCGAGCTACTCATCATCCAAAGTACTGCCGAAAGCACAACTGCGATCCACGTTTTCATTCTCATCATCCCGCGACTGATACAGACTTAGTGTATCGCGCTGAATGAGTGTTACTGCTGTAATTGTGTTTGCAGTTGTTGAATTTGTTCGATCGATAACTCTGTGAGTTGGGCGATTTGTTCGATCGAGAAATTCTGCTGAAGCATTCTTACGGCTACTTCCTGCTTACCTTCTTGTTTTCCCTCCCGTTTCCCCTTCTCAATTC
>JADEXW010000729.1 GCA_015206935.1 Pseudanabaenaceae cyanobacterium LEGE 13415
TGTTTCTGTCACTCGTTCTCCTAAAAAGATTCAAACTCTAAATGTTTGGATTGAGCAATATTGTGCAGAAAATGACTGTATTTATTTGGATTATTATAGCCAAATGGTAGACGATCGAGGTTTTTTACAAGCTCATTTATCCACTGATGGTTTGCATCCGAACGACGCAGGCTATAGGATTATGGCTCCTCTTGCAAACGCCGCAATTCAAAAAATCACATGATAGAAATTAGTTTAGATGCTACGACCGAAGCGATCGATTGGATTCGATCTTTATTAGCCACAGCCGATTTTGCTGACAATCTTCAAGTCGAAGAAGCAAAATCGCCTTGGGCATATCAAGTTCGATTCTACTTACCAGAAGGCGATCGCGCAAGAATTAATCAAATTGAATCGGCGTTGTCATCGCTTCATCGGATAGGAATGACCAGCGAATTAGAAATGTCGATCGTTGAAGAGAAACTAGAACCTTCAACCGTGATAAGTCGTGTTGGTCGTTTCATTGTTTCAGATGGAAATTATCAAGTTAAACCTGATGAAATTTGTCTAAATATCCAAGAAAGTCTTGCTTTTGGTAGCGGTTTTCACCCAGCAACTATTCTTAGTTTGCAATTAATTGAAAAGCACATCACACCCAATTTAGAAATTCTCGATCTTGGTTGCGGCTCTGGAATTTTAAGTATTGCAATGGCGAAATTAGGAGCGCAAGTTTATGCGATCGATAACGATGCGATCGCGGTTGAAGCCACTCGATTTGCAATTCAGAAAAATTCAGTGAATGATCTTGTTCGAGTCGATCAAGCTAGCCTTGGCAAAGGAACCGACTTAGGACATTGGATGGGTGGCGAAGTGGGAGAAATTCAATCGATCGCAACGACTGAAACATTTGATGTCATCGTTTTCAATGTGTTTGCTCGAATCATCATCGATTTAAGCGACGATTTAACCCAAGCACTTCGACCCAACGGATGTCTAATTTTGGCAGGATTCACGATCGAATACGAATCGCAATTGCTCGAAACGCTTTCAGAATTTGAACTCGTCGATCGAGGACAAAGCGGAGACTGGATCGCGCTCGTGCTTAGAAAAAGAGCGGCGGAATCACCTCGATCGGAGCGGGAAGCATTTCTCCACGAAAATCGAGCAGTTGAACCAGGAGCAAATACCCCAAACCCAATGCTAAAGAGATAATTCCAGTCAGAATAGCAACAAATTTTGAACGAGTCATAAACGGGAAAAAATAACGCTCCTAACCAAAGTTTACAAAAAATTTGGAAGGCGTGATGCCAAACTGATTGGTTCAAGTTGATTGGTTCAAGTTGCATAGACCTTGAAATCGCCCAACCTCTTTAGAAACTCTCGAATTAGTTGGATGTGACTTGCCTAGCCCAAACGATCGACAATTAACTCAACTTATTGCCACATTGAGAACAAAATCGATCGCTTTCTTTCACTTTATTGCCACATTGAGAACAAAAATGCGGAGTTGAACTACTCGAAGTAGAAACGTTCATATTGCCCATGCTCATCTCCATTGGCTCCATTCGCATCGTCATCTTGCCCATTCGGAGCGGCTCTAGAGGCTTCATTTCTGGCATCTTTGGACTAGACGAAGCAACATAGCGCAATGGAACCTCTTCTGCACCCAGCATTAACGGAACTTCGCTAAGTAAGCTAATACTATTTGATTGCAGTCGCACATAATACGGACGTTGATTCGACTCAATCTGCAACACAAAGCCATGTGTCATTCGGTAAATGATCGGAGAGGCTGACCATTTTCCCAAAGATAAGCTCATTTGTTGACTTTGTTGCGATCCGGCAGTCTTGATTTCCCAAGTAATTGTCGTTTGAGTCCCGATATTGTCGATCGCTAACGATTGCCCTTGTCCCAAATCTGCTACGTAAGTCATCGCCTTTCGACAGAACTCCACTGTTTTACCTTGCAACGATCATTGAGCGATCGAGCAGTTTTGTCATATTTCTTGATTACACCGATGATAATTTTCGTATTCAGCTTTATGGCTTAGGAAGTTCAGTCCTTCTGGGGTGTCTTATGTGCTGGAAGGGCGGTGGTTATAAAGATACTTGGGTTGTTAGTTGAGAGCGTAAACTATGTTGAGTCGGGTAGCAGATTCGATCTACTGGATGAATCGATATGTTGAAAGAGCAGAGAACATTGCACGATTTATAGATGTGAATTTGACATTGTTGTTGGATTCACCGATCGGCGTTTCGCAGCAATGGAAACCGTTAGTGCTAACGACAGGCGATTTGCACCTCTTTGAAGAGCGATACGGAGAAGCGAATGCAAACAATGTGATTCGGTTTCTGACCTTCGATCGAGCTTATCCAAACTCGATTATTTCTTGCCTCAATGCTGCGCGAGAAAATGCTCGATCGATTCGCTACTGTATTCGACAAGTTGAACGCTCTTTGCATCAGATCACCGGAACGCCAGAAGGAACCTGGAACACGGGAGTCGAACGGTGTTTGGGGAAACTGAGAGCAGATCTGGATTATTTAACGATCGATGATGTGATGGAATCGGGTTTGCACGAATTTTTAGACGATCTCCAGCGTCGAATGAACGAAGTCGGACTGAGACTTTCTGAAACCTTCTTTGCCATACAGCCTGTGACTTAAGCCACCCAAGCTGGTCT
>JADEXW010000730.1 GCA_015206935.1 Pseudanabaenaceae cyanobacterium LEGE 13415
CTATTGGTTCAGCGATTCGCTCTGCTGAACGGTAGTGTTTTGCGATCGTTTTGCTAACAGCAAGAAAGTGCGATCGAGCGTTTCTAGGGTGTATTTTTCACGATTCTTAGTTCTTTTAGAGACCGTTTGTCTATAAAAAAAGAATGATTACACCTCCTTTCCTAGAATCGAGTGGTGCTGCGATCGCTAACTATAAAATTAGCAACACCCTTGATCTTGCTAGTCATTTCCAAACTTGTAGTCAGCGGCGAATGTCTGGGCGACTAGATTTAAGCTTGAGTGACGATCCAAAGCCGATGTGGAGCTTCTTCTTCCGGCTCGGTCAGCTTGTTTGGAGCGTGGGTGAACTTCATCCGTTTCGGCGCTGGAATCGCCAACTGGCACAGTATTGTCCCCAACTATCAGTCAATTCGTTGCCACAACATTCGATTCAATCGGATGCCTGGAATTCCGAAGCGCTGGTTGAACTAATGAAGCAAGGACAAATTCAGCACAGTCATTTGAGCGCGATCGTGGCAGGCAGCATTTTGGAACTGCTGTTTGATGTGATGCAGGCAGCGCACCGCACCGCACCGCTGGTCGAAATTCAGTTAACCTATCGCCAGCTTTCTTTTTTGTCGATCGAGTCGAACTGGCTGACTTGCCTAGATGCCGAACGCGCTTGGCAACGCTCAGAACAAGCCTGGTCACTCTGGCAACAGTGCGGTCTAGAAAGCATTTCTCCAAATCTCGCTCCTGTGATTTGGGATCATGATGGATTGCGGCAGCAAACGTCGCTCATGACTTATGACAATCTTGCAAAACTAGCAAATGGGCGATGGACACTACGGGATCTCGCGATCAAGCTCAAGCAACCTTTAGTGCCGTTGACACGATCGCTGATGCCCTACGTCAAGCAAGGGATCATGGGACTGAACTCGATCCCCGATCTCAAACTCCAGCCAAAATCTGCACAACAAGCGTTAGTCGCTTACATCGAAGATAGTCGATTTGATAGCAGCGCAATGAGTCAGATTCTGGATCAGGCAGGCTATCGGTTTCTTAGCATTCCTGACCCGCTTCAAGCAGTTCCAATGCTGCTCGACCAGAAACCGGATCTGATTTTTTTGGATTTGCTCATGCCGATCGCGAACGGGTATGAAATCTGTACTCAAATTCGTCGGATCACTGCATTCCAATCGATTCCTATCGTGATTTTGACCAGTAGCGATGGCATTGTCGATCGCGTTCGAGCCAAGCTTACAGGTGCTTCAGGCTTTTTATCGAAGCCGATTAACTCCGACAAAGTCCTAGAAACTTTACGACGACATTTGGCTGAAGCCACCTCACCCGAAAATACAAGCTGAACAGAATATAGCAATCCTAAGTCAATCGTGAGATGCAGGGTTGATCGTGCCCCCTAACCCCCAAGTTTGGGGGGACAAGACTCTTAGCCCCCAGAATTGGGGGTTTGGGGCGTTCCCGAATCTCACAACTCAAACCGAATTGCTATAGACGATCGACGCATAGCCAGAGACTGTTGTTACTACGAGATTCTTGATGATGACCACTGTTCTTTTAGTAGAAGATAGCTTGACCGAAACAGAGCTACTAACCCGCTATCTCAATCAGGCAGGTGTAATTGTTGTGAGTGCGACGAACTGTGAAGAAGCTCGAATCGCCATGCGATCGCAAAAACCCGATCTGGTTCTACTGGATGTGATGTTACCCGGACAGAGCGGGTTTGAACTGTGCCGAGAACTGAAAATTCATGCCAGTACCTCACAAATTCCGGTTGTGATTTGTTCAACCAAAGGAACTGATGTCGATAAGCTTTGGGGAGCCATGCTCGGAGCAAATGCTTATCTTCCTAAACCTGTGGATCAAAAAGAGCTAACGGATACCGTTCGCCGATTAACGACGACTCTAGGAACCGTTTAATCATGCAGAGTGAAACACAAATAACGGCACTGAGTCCCGTGAGTGGACTGCTCTTTGATCCCCTTCCAGCCGAAACACGAGAACGCCTGATTCGCTTTTCGATCGATGAACAAAATAGCGTATTGCTACCCCTCAAACAATTGACCGAGATTCTAAACATTGAGGCAAGCGAAATTCTGTTGATTCCTGAAATGCCGCGATCGATCATCGGAATTTGCACTTGGCGTACAGAAATGCTCTGGCTGGTCGATCTCAATCAGTATGTGGGTCAGCGATCGCACTGCGATCGCAGCGATCGACTCACGATCCTAGTGATGCAGCAGCAACATGCTCTAGGACTTGCGATTTCCCAAGTGCATGACATTGAATTGCACGATTTAGGGCGACTCCAACCGCCTCCGATCGGGTTATTCTCGCCCGAACTTTTGCCATTCATTCAAGGTGTGCTTCCAGGCAGCAGTGATGCTGTTCTCGATCTGAACCCTCTTTTAGATAGCCCCTTATGGAAAAAATACCCGATGAACGAGGCGTGAACGCTTCCCCGCTGAAACGATTGATCCACTTTTTTACAGATGATGCACCGGATGGGTCAGATGTTGCAGAGCATCCTACGGAACCATCTGAAGGTGATGATTTCAAGACCAAGCCTCCAAGTCTTTCTCAAGCCGATCCTGTTGAACCCGAATTAGATGAATTTATGCAGAAACTCAATCACTCTCAATCCACGTCGCCACAC
>JADEXW010000155.1 GCA_015206935.1 Pseudanabaenaceae cyanobacterium LEGE 13415
AATTTATTCACAAAGTTCTCACTTTCCCCTCCCCATGCGTAAGAGATAAAAACTTCTTGCTGTCGAGTCACAGAGTTATCAGAACTGGATGAAGCTTTTGAAGATCCTTCAAGCCTATCGGCAATTCCTAATATCTCGTTATAGAGTTCTTGAGTTCTAGTAGGGGGCTTTCTATCTTTAGCATCTAAAGGAAACCGCTGCAAAACGCCGCGCAATATCTTTGCTTGCACCGCAGGTGCAGAACGTTCCAAAATGGCAGTAAACTTCTGCCGTATCGTCCCTTGATACTCTTGTGTGTCTATATCAAAGTTGCAATACTGCGGATAGAAATCTGAATGATTTCGATGAGTAAAATCGCTTAGATATCCATCGAAAACCCCGATGTATCTGCTTACAACTCTTTGGATTTCTGCATTTGTTAGCCCTGACATGACCTGATGATGATATCCTGCACCGCTGTACAGATAATACTACCTTAAGTTAAAAAATTCCTTTAGTAGCGACAGAGTGAATGTCTTCGATAGAACATTAATGGTTTTCATAATGCTACTTAACTGCTGCTTCATTTCCACTCTCAGCAGCCAATTGCTCCAATCGCTCTTGCTGATCCTGAGAAATGCAGGTTTCAATCACATCCTCTAGATCGCCTTCCAATACGGGATTCAGTGCAAAGTTTTGCCCCAATCGATGATCAGTCACGCGATTGTCTTTGTAGTTGTAGGTGCGAATCTTCTCCGATCGCTCTCCCGTCCCAACCTGCGATCGACGCATCGAAGTGATCGCATCTTGCTGCTCTCGCAACTTAATGTCATATAACTTCGCCCGGAGAATCTGCATTGCTCTTTCCCGGTTCTGAAGCTGCGATCGCTCCTCCGTACAAAACACCCGAATCCCCGTCGGCTTGTGAATTAAGTCAACTGCGGTTTCAACTTTGTTGACGTTCTGACCACCCGCACCGCCCGATCGAGCCGTCTTCATTTCAATGTCTTTCGGGTCGATGTGAATTTCCACATCATCGACTTCCGGCATGATTGCAACCGTAGCAGTTGAAGTATGAACTCGTCCAGAAGCTTCAGTCACCGGAACTCGTTGTACCCGGTGAACGCCCGCTTCAAACTTCAATTTGCTATAAACGCGATCGCCCTGAATTTCCATGATGGCTTCTTTGAATCCGCCCAGACCTTCTGCTAGTGATTCACTCGCCATTTTGACGCGCCATCCTTGACGCTCCGCAAACCGCGAATACATTCTGACCAAATCACCCGCCCAAATGCTGGCTTCATCGCCTCCGGTTCCTGCCCGAATTTCCAACATGATGTTCTTGTCATCATTCGGATCGCTGGGCAGTAGGAGAATTTTCAATCGGGTTTCTAATTCTTGCAGCTTGGATTGGAGTTCTTCCACTTCCATCGCTGCCATTTCTTGCATCTCAAGATCGCCGCCAGATTCTTTTAAAAGCTGACGCGCTCCAGCTAAATCGCTTTCGGTTTTGCGCCAAAGCTCATACGTATTGACCGTTTCTTCTAACGACGATCGAGATTTTGCCACACGCTGAAACTCACCCGGATCTTTGGCGATATCCGGGTCTGCGAGTCTCCGCGTCAATTCGTTAAAAGTTTGCTCAACCGAATTTAGTTTGTCAATCAGGTATGCTTCAGCCATCGGATCAAGCCTCGAAAAAATAGGATAGTTCGGTGAAAAGACAATCGCGGCAACTCAAAAAGCGATCGTCGAATGAGTTTTCAACCGAGTTGTCCTACTTTTGTTCTTCGCTCATGCCGTACTTCCGCAAGAAGCGCTCCACACGACCCTCAGTGTCAATAATCTTCTGAGTTCCGGTGTAGAAGGGATGGTTGCCTGACCACACATCGACGTGCAGTTCGGGCTTAGTCGATCCGACGGTTGCCACATGCTCACCGTTGCAGTAAACCTTAGCTTCGGGGTACCAAGTCGGATGAATGCCTTGTTTTGCCATTGCCTTTTCTCCAGTGTCGTATATCGATTGTAACAATTAGCGTTTCGAGAACTGGGGAGCTTTCCGAGCTTTGCGAAGACCGTATTTTCTCCGTTCTTTAGCTCTCGGATCACGGGTCAGGTAACCTTCGACTTTCAGCGGCTTGCGGTTTTCGGGATCGAGTTCGCACAACGCACGAGCAACACCGAGTTTGATCGCGTCTGCTTGTCCGGTCAATCCGCCCCCGTGAGCGTTCACCAAAATATCGTATTCGCCTTCTAAACCGAGGGTCTCTAACGGTGCTTTTGCTCCCGAAAGATACTCTGCATTGAATTGAAGATACAGATCTCCAGGCTTGCCGTTGATCGTAATGGTTCCATCACCCGGAACTAAGCGGACACGAGCGATCGCATTTTTACGGCGACCTGTGCCCTGATACATCACTCTGCCTTCTGTCGCTTGCATGGATTAGTTTTCTCCCGGAATCGTTTTGATTTCTAACACTTTAGGTTGCTGCGCCTCATGGGGATGCTCTGCACCCGCATACACTTTCATTTTGGTGAACAGTTGGCGACCGAGTGAATTTTTCGGCAGCATTCCTTTAACGGCTTGCTCGATGATGCGCTCTGGCAATCTAGCTTGCAGTTTTTCAAAGGATTCGGTCTTCATTCCACCCGGACGACCGGAGTGACGGCGATACACTTTCTGAGAGCGCTTTTTGCCTGTGACATCCACTTTGTCAGCGTTAATCACAATCACAAAATCGCCTGTATCTAAGTGCGGCGTGTAAGTGGGCTTGTTTTTTCCGCGAAGTACCATCGCGATTTCAGTCGCCAACCGTCCGAGGCGTTGGTTCGCTGCATCAACAACGTACCAATCGCGCTGGATCTCAGCGACCGCAGGTAAGTAGGTTTTGTTTTCCATGAGCTTTGGAGTTAGGTTAATCAGTCGGGAACAGTCGATCGTAGTCTGTGAAGTCGCTCTAGATCAATGGCTCAACACTAATTTTGGCTGCGAATCAAACCAGAGTTCCGGGGGAAAAGGCATCTCAGGATATCCCACTCTCAGCAAGCAGAGTCCTTGAGGGGGAGCCGCATACCGCACTTCTTCGCGCCGTTCTTCAGTCCACAAGCGCGTAAAGTCCTGAATCGATCGATCCCCTCGACCCACTTCCACCAGCAAACCCACTAGAAGCCGCATCATTCCATACAGAAATCCACTAGCTTGAACTTCGATATAGAGAAACGGATCTTCTCTCACACATTCCGCTGCTTGAATATCCACCCAAGCATGAGGACGGCTCGAATTTGCCCTCTGAAAAGCTGCCATGTGATGGCGACCAATCATCGGATCTAACGCCTGTTGAATCTTAGACTCATCTAGCGGGGCATGGTAGTAGTGCCAAGACAACGATCGAGCAAATAAATTCGATCGTGCCTCGGTGTAGATCGTATAACGGTATCGCCGCCAGGTTGCGGAAAAGCGAGCGTGCCAATCACTGGGAACTGCTGCCGATGCCCGAATCAACACATCATCAGGGAGTCGAGCATTAATCACGTCTGCCCATCGGTGCGCTGGGATCAAAGTCACCACATCGAAATGTGCCACTTGAGCCGCTGCATGAACGCCTGTATCTGTTCGTCCTGCCGCGTGAATGACGACTCGATGCCCAACTACAGACGCGATCGCAGTTTCAATCTCTTCCTGCACTGAGCGATGATTCGGTTGCCGTTGCCACCCATAAAAGCGAGTGCCCAAATACTGAATCAGTAGAGCGACTCTTTGGAGGGTCGGCTGAGTTGCCATCTTAGGTCAATTCGATAATTGCCATTTCAGCATTGTCACCGCGACGACGCACCGTTCTCAAAATGCGGGTATATCCGCCTTTACGATCGGCATATCGTTCCGGAGCTTGGTCGAATAAGGCATGAACAAGCTGCTTATCGTAGATGTATCCCATTGCTTGACGACGCGCGGCAAGAGAGCCATCTTTCGCCAAAGTGATCATCTTTTCAGCTTCCGATCGCACTGCTTGAGCGCGGATTTTGGTCGTCGTGATCCGACCGTTGCGGATGAGTTCAGTGGTCAATGCTCTCAAAAGAGCCTTCCGCTGATCCGCAGGTTTGCCCAACATAGGGACTCTACAACCGTGACGCATAGCTTTTTACTAGGATTTAGATTTTTCTTGCGGCAGGGTAATCCCCAACCGTTGTTGTAGTGCTTCGACGACTTCTTCAGCAGATTTCGCACCGAAGTTTTTGATTTCGAGCAAATCTTCTTGGCTGTAGTCAAGCAAGTCCGCGACCGAGTTGATTTGAGCGCGTTTCAGACAGTTGTAAGCTCTGACTGAAAGTTGCAGTTCTTCGATCGGGATTTGATTTTCGATGCGTTCATCGCTCATTCCATCATCATCCGAAGGCTCGAACGTGATGTCTTTCAGCGGATTAAACAGATCGACCAGGATATTTGCCGCCTGACTCAGCGCTTCTTGCGGAGTCAAACTGCCATTTGTCCAGATTTCCATGATCAAACGGTCTTTTTCAGCCGTTCCACCTTGGCGAGCATCTTCGACGCTGTACTGTACCTTTCTCACGGGCATGAATACAGAGTCGATTTGCAAAAAGTCGAGCGCGGTATCATCAGTGAACTTTCCAGCCCCCCGATAACCTTTTCCCTTCTCAATCTTGAACTCCATCTCTAACGTCGCGTTAGGAGAGAGCGTTGCAATATATTGATCCGGATCAACCATTTCCACTTCTGAAGGCAAGTCAAAGCTTTCAGCCGTTACGGTTGCAGCACCTTGAACCAAAAGCCGACCGATCTGAGGTTGCGAAGAATACGTTCTAAATACCAGCTTTTTCATGTTCAGCATGATATCCAGCACATCTTCCCGAACGCCCGGAATGGTTGCAAATTCGTGTGTAACTCCTGCAATTCTCACTGCCGTCACTGCTGCGCCCTCTAAGTTCGAGAGCAACACGCGACGAAGCGCATTCCCAACCGTCGTTCCCTGTCCCCGCTCTAGCGGCTCCAAGATAAACTTGCTGTACTGACTTTGATCCTGTTCCGTCGTGGTATCAATACATTCGACCTGAAACTGTGCCACGGAGTAGCCTCCCTTTCTCCTTGAGTGCGAGGGATCATCCCTCGATTTGACATCCAACCCGTTTCGTGCCGTCCATTATAGACAGCAAAATCACGATTAAACGCGACGGCGTTTCGGCGGACGACAACCGTTATGAGGAATCGGGGTGACATCGCGGATCAGGGTGATTTCGATTCCAGTGCCTTGGAGTGCGCGAATCGCGGTTTCGCGTCCGGCTCCCGGTCCGCTCACCATCACTTCAAGCTGGCGCATTCCTTGATCCATTGCCCGACGAGCGGCAGCTTCGGCAGCGGTTTGAGCCGCAAAGGGAGTTCCCTTCTTTGCACCTTTAAAGCCACTCGATCCCGCTGATGCCCAAGAAATCACTTCACCTTGAGTATCCGAGATCGTTACGATCGTATTGTTGAAGGTCGATTGAATATGAGCGACCCCACTGGGGATATTCTTTTTCGCCTTGCGCGGACCCGTTTTCCGCTGCGGTTGTCTTGCCATGTCAAATCTCTTTAATTTACGCTGCTACGTTCCTACAAGCCGTGATGAGAACCATCACGTTATTTCTTACCGGGAGCCTTTTTCTTCCCAGCAACCGTCCGACGACCGCCGCGACGAGTCCGCGCATTGGTTCGTGTCCGCTGACCTCGTACAGGCAAGCCCATCCGATGCCGCCGACCGCGATAGCATCCAATGTCCATCAATCGCTTGATCGACATCGATTCAAATCGCCGCAAGTCTCCTTCAATCTGATAGCCGCCTTCCACTGCTTCACGCAGGGCTGCGACATCTGCTTCGCTGAGATCCTTCACGCGAGTATCAGGATTGACTCCTGTTTTCGCGATGATTTCCTTAGACCGAGTGGGTCCAATGCCGTAAATATATCGAAGACCAATTTCAACTCGCTTGTCGCGAGGTAGGTCTACGCCCGCAATCCGCGCCACGCTGACTTCTCCTAGAACTAGATAAACAGTCGAAAATGTCTGCCGCACTTCGGGACTTTCCCTAAATCGGCAGACTCGTAAACGATCGGCTCGTTAACCCTGGCGTTGTTTGTGCTTTGGGTTTTCACAGATCACCATGACGCGCCCTTTCCGTCGGATGACGCGACATTTCTCGCAAATTCGTTTGACTGAGGCTCGTACTTTCATGCCCTATCTCGGCAACATTACAAACACAATATCCTAACAATTTTATATAACGCTTGTCAAAGGGATCTTTTGATGCAAGGTTAGCGACCGCCTTTGTTTTTGAGTCGGTAGGTGATGCGTCCTTTGGTGAGGTCGTAGGGGGTGAGTTCGACTTTAACGCGATCGCCCGGAAGGATCTTGATGTAGTTGCGTCGAATTTTTCCAGAAATGTGTGCCAGTACGTTGAAGCCGTTGTCGAGGTCTACCCGAAACATGGCGTTTGGGAGCGAATCGACGACGGTTCCTTCCATTTCGATTAGGTCTTGTTTAGACAAGCGGCAATGTCCTCCGATGTGTAATGGCTTGGGGTTGCATTTTACCCTATTTGAGTGTAGATCATTCAGCCCTCGATCGACATTTTTTAGAAATTGGGGCGATCAGTACACTTCATCGTGATTACCGACATCCACGAAAACCGCATTTCCGTCTTCTGTGAAGTAAAACACAACCCTCTCATCGTATTCGAGACTGAAACTCCAATAATCTTTGAGCTTTCCAGATAACTTGTGTGTTCTCAAACTCGGCTCGAATGGTCAGCAATAAACATTTCTAGCTTTGCCAAAAATCGAGCCTCTAAGTCTGTCTTACCTTTGACTCGTTTTTTGAATGCACGTCGGAATGGTGAACTAAAGCTAACTTCCATCTTTATTCTTCAAGGAGTTGCTTTAACTCATCTATGTTTGAAGAGAATTTCAGTCCGCCGCACTGCTCTTCAAGTCGGCTTTGCTGACCATTGACATATATTTCTTCACGTCGCTCTTCTCTCAAATACTGAGCTAACAGCACTTGAATCTCCTGTTTTTCCTCAAATGGCAGATTTTTAATCGTTTCTACTACGTCGTTAAAGCTCATAGTCCGAATCTATACTTCTGCTATCACGCTAAATATAATTCAATTTTGGTCGAACAGATTTAAGAGTTGCGATCGCGGTAGGACGAACACTATTGAGTACTGCACCATCTTTGGGTAGATGTATTACACGATTGAGATTAAAGAATGCGTAGGAATACTATACTATCTACAGGCAGCAGTTATGGACAGCACTATTTCGATTTCGATGAACGAATTAGACATAGAGCATCTCTACATATATACAGCTCGTATCAACGCTTCAATTGAGACTGATCCTTCATTAGCAATAGGATCTACCAAAGAACTAATTGAGGCTACACTCAAAACTATTCTGAATGGATGTAGTTTTGAATACGATGACAAACAAGATGATATCCCAAAACTCTTAAAGAAAGTTCAGCAAGTTTTAGAGCTAAATCCAAACGATGTAGATGGCGCTAAGAAAGGTTCTGACGTGATAAAGAAGGTTTTGAACAATCTTGGCTCGATCGCTGTTGGTATAGCAGAATTGAGAAACCTTTATGGTTCTGGGCACGGCAAAGGAGGAAGAATTCAAGGTATTACCTCTCGTCATGCAAGATTAGTTGCTAATACTGGGACAGCATTATGTACTTTTCTCCTAGAAACCTACGAACATAGGGAGAATATTAAACTCGAACATCTAAAAGCTCAACAATGGCAAAATCTGCATACTTTGTCATTCAACCCGCCAGAGAGTGTGACGTGCATTGCTTTCCATCCAATAGAACAAATTCTTGCAAGTGGTGGTGAAGATGCCATGATAAGGATTTGGCAATTAGATACAGGAGAAGTCTGTCACCAATACAAGAGGTATTACCATGAGCAAAGTTCAGGGGATGTAAATTCTCTGACTTTTAGCCACGATGGAAAGTTTATAGTCAGTACAGGTTTTGTCAGTAGTACAAAATACCTGCAAGACTCAGAACAGCGCAAAGTTCAACTTCTGGACTGGGCAACTGGAAATATTGTTGCATCTTTACCGAAATCTTCTCGGTTTGATTCCAAAAATTCGATTTCTCTATGCCCCGGACAAGATGTGATCGCGTTTGACAGCATGAGAAACGTAGAGATTCACAGTTTGATCTGAAGCAGCATCTGAAAACTTTGAAAGGGCATACCGATTCGATTAAGACTGTTACTTTTAGCCCTGACGGCAAGATCCTTGCAAGTGGGAGCCAAGACGGTCAAGTTAGAGTGTGTAATTGGCAGACTGACGACGTTTTGAGAATGTGTATCGAGATCGGAACATCGATTAATACAGTGGCAATAAGTCACCAGAGTCAGTTTCTTGCCATTGGAGATAATAAAGGTAAAATATTGCTACTCAACTTAAAGACTGAGCAGAAACACGCTGAACTGAGTAGCCATTCAGATGCTATCAATTCGCTTGCGTTTAGTCCTGATGGTCAATTCATGGCTAGTGGTAGCAGAGATGACACTGTTAAGATCTGGCATGTAAAAACAGGGGAATTACTTCATACTTTTAACGGGGATTCTCGCTGGTATGGGGTTTTTTCGGTTTCTTTTAGCAAAGACGGTCAGGTTTTGGCAGCAGGTCTTGGAGGAGGTGAAATCAAACTTTGGCAGAAAACATAGATGACTCATTGCAGCGATGATAAGCCAGAGCTAAGTTATCAAGCTCATCTGAACAACTGATCGATTGAGGAATGAGATGATCGATCGTAAACATGACAGAGCTAGAGCGTTCGGGTGAGTGACAGTATTCACACAGGGATTTGACTCGATCGCGAACGGCTTGCCGAGTGCGATCGTTAATTGCCACGATCTGCGATCAACTTAGCGTTAATAAAGGTCATAATCCGTTCTAATTCAGAAATACCAGCGTATTCAGCTTCCTCTTCTTGAGATAGAGATCCTGATTTGTGCTTGTCTAGCAGTTCTTCTAATCGAGTCTGTAGCTCAGGTGTGAACTTTACGAGATTGACTTGATCGATTTTCTCGATCGTAATTCCAGATCGAAGCCACGATGATGGCTCAACCATGAAGATAGGAGTTACAACTTGAGGAGACATAATTCTTCTAATCTCGATAATTAGTATTTTATCGTCCAGGCGTTTCTGTTGCTCACGATCGCTTCTTAATTCATGACGATCGACCATGACCGCTTATTCAAAGAATTGCTCTCAACATTCTTTATCGAGTTCCTAGAGTTGTTTTTGCCGAGGGTGGCAGAAACGATCAAGCGGGAATCGATCGTGTTTTTGCAGCAAGAATATTTTGCCGATCTAGAGGAAGGCGAAGAGAAAGTTATCGATCTACTGGTTTCGGTCAAGCAAGCGGGTACAGATGTGACTTTTCTTGTGCATATCGAAGCACAGTCCTACAGCCAATCGAATTTTAATCAGCGAATGTTCTTCTACTTTGCACACTTGCATCAGAAGCATTTGCAGCGGATTTATCCGATCGTGGTTTTCTCCTTTGATCAACCGCAACGAGCAGAGAAGAATATTTACAAGGTCGAGTTTCCTTCTCGAAAAGTTCTGGAATTTAGCTTTGAATCGATTCAACTTAACCGATTGAACTGGCGGAAATATTTGAATCAGGCGAATCCGGTTGCGGCGGCACTGATGGCAAAAATGAAAATTGCGAAACGAGATCGACCTAAAGTAAAAGCGGAATGCCTGCGAGTTCTTGCAACACTGCGACTAGATCCAGCCAGAACTCGATTGATTGCTCAGTTCGTCGATACGTATCTGCAATTAGACTT
>JADEXW010000156.1 GCA_015206935.1 Pseudanabaenaceae cyanobacterium LEGE 13415
TCGACTCTCATTTCCGCCTCATAATCCAGAAAAAAATCGTCGTTTAGCTTGCCAAGTTCGCGTTGTCGGCGATCTTCAGATTACTAAATATTGAGGATTTTGGGGACAAGAGGATACAGTACAGTGGAAACCTGAAGGCTAGTCAGTATACTTGACGAAAAAGACTGGGAATCGGGCTTTCTAACATAGAACGTTATTAGGCAAACTGTTATGAATCGAAACGGAAGACTTGTTGGCGGCGTATTAGTGGGGATTGCGCTTCTGTGGCTGATGCGGATTTTAGGCGCATTACCGTTTAGCGATCGCACAACCAACCAGATTGGGAACCAAGCAAATGCCCAAATTCCTCCAGATCGTCCTCTGATCACAAATTTTGATGAAACTCGTACCAGCATTGCGAACTTTAATCCTGGAACGGGTACAGGAACCGGAACGGGAAACCAGGGTCTTCTACCTCCTGGAACGGGTACAGGAACCGGAGATGAGACTGTTGCTCAAAATCCTGGAACGGGCACTGGAACGGGCACAGGAACCGGATCTGGAGCTTCCACCCGACCTGCTGCCCCTGTAGTGCCGGGAGCTTGGTAAGGAATGACGCAGAAGCGCGAGATCTTGATCATCGGAGGCGGGATTATCGGTCTCTCGATCGCGATCGAGCTAAAATCCCAAGGCGTTCCCGTCACGATTTTGTCTCGCGATTTCTCTGAAGCTGCCACCCACGCCGCCGCTGGCATGATTGCGCCCCAAGCAGAAGAAATTCCGCCTAGCCCAATGCTCGATCTGTGTCTTGCCAGTCGCGCTCTTTATCCGGATTGGATTCGCAAGTTAGAAGCGCTGACAGGGATGAATGCAGGCTATTGGGCTTGTGGCATTCTCGCGCCTCGATATCAAGTTTCTAAAGGAATGCTCGATCGAGCTTCGATCCTCGCACACCAACGGGATTTGGGTGCTGAAGTAGTGGGTGGATATTGGTTTCCTGAAGATGCTCAAGTGGATAATCGCGCCTTGGCGAAAGTGCTTTGGATGGCGGCACAAGAGCTAGGGATTGAAATTCAAACGGGAATCCAGGTCGATCGATTCGTTGCCGATTCCAACATTACGCAGCTTGAATCGACTCAAGGTATTTGGAAAGCCGATCGCTACATCTTGGCAACCGGAGCTTGGTCACAAGATTTATTGCCGATTCCAGTGTTTCCCAAGAAAGGACAGATGCTATCGGTGAGGATCAATCAAGCAGATTTACCCCTCAAGCAAGTTCTGTACGGCGAAGAATCGTACATTGTGCCGCGTCAGGATGGGCGAATCGTCATCGGTGCAACGAGCGAAAACGTTGGATTTCAGAAGGGAAATACCTCGATCGGCGTTCATCAATTACTATCAGCTGCAATTCGTCTCTATCCGCCGATTCAGCGCTTTACACTAGAAGAAACTTGGTACGGATTCCGTCCCGCCACTTCAGATGAATTACCGATTCTGGGTTCTAGTCCGTTTGCGAATTTAACTCTAGCAACTGGACATTACCGGAATGGCATCTTGCTAGCTCCGATTACAGCGAAATCGATCGCGCAATGTGTTCTCACTGAAAAAGCTGATCCTAATCTCGAAGCGTTTCACTGGTCACGATTCAGCTAACTCAAAAATTCGAGCAGTGCAATTTCCGGCATAATGAAATTCTAGTGCCTGCTTGCTTGTCGTTTCGTTGCAGGAGAAATGCTTGTGGTCACAACTCCATCCCCGATCGTTTATCCTGAATCCGATGGGAAGCCGATAGCTGATAATACCCGCCAGTTTGAATTGATTGTCTACGTTAAAAAAGGAATCGACTGGCTATTTGCAGATCAGCCGCAAGTTTTTGTTGCAGGCGATTTGCTTTGGTATCCGATCGAAGGGAATAACAAGCTGTGTCAAGCGCCCGATGCCATGATTGTATTTGGTAGACCTAAAGGCGATCGACGTTCGTATCAGCAATGGAAAGAAGACAATCTCCCGCCTCAGGTTGTCTTTGAAATTCTTTCCCCCAGTAATACGCCGCTTGAAATGACGCGGAAGTTTCAATTTTATGAACGGTATGGTGTGGACGAATATTACGTCTTTGACCCCGATCGAGCAATTTTGGATGGCTACTTACGGCAAGGAACCTTTCTTGAATCGATCGATTCGATGCAGGACTGGATCAGCCCTAGACTGAGAATCCGCTTCAGCATTGAGGATAGACAACTCCAGCTATTCCGTCCGGATGACACGCCGTTTGAGACTTATGAACAGATCGCATCCCGCGCAGAACAAGAACGTCTCCGGGCAGACCGGGCTGAAGAGCGTGTACAGCAAGCAGAAGATGAGATTCAACGGCTCAGAGAACAACTGAGAGCCTTGGGACAGAATCCAAGCGATTGATTTCGTCGATCGATAGAATGTTCACACTGGCTTAAGCTCAGAATGTCGTAAACTTTGCCACAATGGGAGACCGCAGCATATACGATCGAGGCGACAAGCGATGCAAACTTTAGATAAGCCCCTAGAAAAATCTTTAGATGACAGTCTGATCATTGCAGGGCGCAAGTTCCACTCTCGCCTAATGACGGGCACTGGAAAATATCGGAATTTCGATGAAATGCGCCAAAGTATAGCGGCAAGTGGCTGTGAAATTGTCACGGTTGCAGTGCGACGAGTGCAGACGAATGCACCCGGACATGAAGGACTTGCAGAAGCGATCGACTGGAGCAAAATTTGGATGTTGCCAAATACGGCGGGTTGTCAAACCGCAGAAGACGCGATTCGAGTGGCAAGATTGGGTCGGGAAATGGCGAAACTATTGGGACAAGAAGACAATAATTTCGTCAAACTTGAAGTGATTCCGGATGCGAAATATTTGTTGCCTGACCCGATCGGTACTCTTGAAGCTGCTGAACAGTTAGTGAAAGAAGGTTTCGCAGTGTTACCCTACGTGAATGCTGATCCGCTGTTGGCAAAACGATTAGAAGAAGTCGGATGTGCCACAGTAATGCCGCTTGGATCACCGATCGGATCAGGTCAAGGCATTCGCAACGCCGCGAATATTCAGATCATTATTGAGAATGCCAAGATTCCGATCGTGGTTGATGCGGGAATTGGAACACCGAGTGAAGCGGCTCAAGCGATGGAATTGGGAGCGGATGCGCTGTTGATTAATACCGCGATCGCACAAGCTGCAAATCCGGCGGCAATGGCACGGGCGATGAATTTGGCAACTGAAGCGGGACGATTAGCGTATCAGGCGGGAAGAATTCCCGTAAAAGCCTATGCCAGTGCGAGTTCTCCAGTCACAGGCAGGATCAATTCGTAAGCGAATCAAATCTAAAATATTAAGTTTTCATACTCAAGAGTGAGAGCATTTACCCAGGTCTTGTTACAGTTAACAAAACACTAAGGGATTTTTGCTCATGCGATATGTCAAGGAAGAGGGTGGCTTGCTGAATAATTTCGCAGTCGAACCGAAGATGTATGAAGCTGAACCGCCGACCGCGAGCCAAAAGCGTAATTACCTGATCTTGGGAATCGGCGGCGCGATACTCGTTGCAGGTTTGATGTTTGTTGCAGCCTCCGTATCCTAACGCTGGCACAAAGTTTTCACTCACGGTAGATTTAGAGAACCAGGTTGCTTTCTTTGATAAGTTACCTGGTTTTTTCGTATTCAGGATAAAACAATCGTGTTTTCACGGAAATCTTCGTTTCATCCTGAACATCGGTAAGACTGGACGAAGAAATCAGTATCTCGTTTATTCTGCGCTGATTGGCGCGATTTCTGGAATGCTGATGTCTGTTGTCGATCGTCACTTTGCCCAAGAAATTCCCGTGACTGAGATCATCGCTCAGGGTTCTTCCAACCTGAATCAACAGATCTACCTCCGCTTACGGTTGGCGTTGAGTCTGAATCTTCGTCGGCAAATTTTGATTGCCGTTTGTGATGATCCATCGGTGCGGGGGCAATTGGCGATTCAGCTTGAATCCGATTTGGCAACAGAGTTGAATGGGGCTGGTTCGAGATTTACGAGTTTTGCGCTGGATTTAGACAATCCGGATGTGCTGCAACAGATCCAAGCTTGTCCTATTTCTGGAATGGAAGTGCCGAGTTTTCAGATTACGGGAATCGATCGATTAACGCGGCAACCGGTTCACATTCAACGGATCTTTCTCGATTCATTAGTGTCGATCGCGCAACAGCTTGCCAGTTTGGAATTCAATTTAGTGCTTTGGGTGACTCGTCCTTGGTGTCGGGCGATTCAGCAATCGGTTCCTGAATTTTGGCAGTGGCGCACTGGATTGTTTGAGTTTGAAGGTGACCCCTTTGGGCGAGATCAGCCGCAACCTGTTTCAGCGGCTCCATCGAACGGTCATCGTAAGCTAAAGCTGGATTCTGAATTGACGAATTTTGTTCTCGCTTCGGTGATGCAGACTGTGAATCTTGATGATCAAAGCGAGATCGCTCAAGTTCTAGAATCAAACAGTCCAGAAGTAGAACCGTTACGAATTTTGCATCAGATTGAAGAATCACGATTGTCCTCAGCAACGCTCGCAACTTTGTATCGTCAATTGGGCGATTGGTATCGCGATCGACTTGATCCGACTCGTCCCGCTGCGGAGTATTTAACGATTATTATTCGCGCTTATGAGCAGGCGTTGAAACTCGTGGATATGAAATCCGACGAAGTGCCAGATCTGCTCAACGATATTGCAAATTTATATTGGATCAAAGCTCGGAGTGGTAGCGGTTCTGTTGTTACGAATTTAGAAAAAGCGTTAAAAGCTTATCAATTTGCAGTCGATCGAACGAATCCAGAGAGTCAGCCGCAAACGTATGCGATGATTCAGAACAATTTAGGATCGGTTTACAGCGATCTTGCGATTCATCAATCCTCTGAAGAGAACTTGCAACATGCGATCGATGCGTATTGTGCCTCGCTTGAATATCGTCCCTTTGAAACTGATCCAGGGCGATACGCGGCAACTCAGAATAATTTAGGAACCGCGTATTGGAACCTTGCCCAATATCGATCGACGATGATCAATCTGCAATCTGCGATCGAGGCTTACAATGAAGCGCTGCGATACTATACGCCTGATCATGAGCCGCTTTATTATGCAATGCTCCAGAATAATTTAGGAACCGCGTATTGGAACTTATCACGCTGTGATCAAGCGGTTCAGGAATTAGCGATGGCAGAGGACTTTCTGCATTTAGCGATCGGGGCTTATCGGGTCGCTTTAATCTATCGCACGCTAGAAGCTGCTCCACTCGCTTATGCGGCAACTCAGAACAATTTGGGAACGGCTTACTGGCATCTAGCAAATCAAACCACAACGCATTACGACGATCGAGCCATTCATCTGCTTTGTGCGATCGATGCGTACCAAGAAGCGCTGATGGCAGTTCAGTATCTCGAATCGAATCTGTCTCATGCACCAGCTTTGAGCTTTGATTTGTCGGCAACGCATCATCATATTGGCTTGGCTTACTATCAAACTGCGATCGAGACTCGATCGGAACTCGACCAGGCAGAACGAGTCAAATTCTTGCATCATGCTCTGAAACATCAAGTTCGATCGGCTCAAGGTTGGGAAAATCAGCCAGAATTTCAAAAAAGTGCGGTTGGGCAGTTTAGCCAAATCATCAAAGCGATTTATGAGCGCAATGGAATTCAAGGACAAACCCAGGCACTCTCGCAAGTCCCGCCTGCTTTCTTGGCTCAAGTGATGCGGGAACTCTAACCAGAAAAAATTAAATTGTGCCAAAAGGTAACTTAGATCACGATCTGAGAGTGGTAAAGTACGCGATCGTATAGCAGTAGAAGTTTAGATTCGGACATCTTCGGAGTTGCCCCCAAACCCCCAATTCTGTTGGCTCAAGACTCTTGCCCCAAACTTGGGGGCTGGGGGGCTTCCTCGAAGTGTCCTCACTGAAATGGGTTACGGCTATAAGTCAGATCACTTTTACCGATTGGTTCCATGCTCAAAGATCCCGAATTCCTCGAAAGTGCCGCAGAGACCCGCGTTCGGGTTCTCAGTGAAGCTCTTCCTTATATTCAACAATTCACCGGACGCACGATCGTTGTGAAATATGGCGGTGCGGCGATGAAGGATAGCACCCTCAAAGAAAAAGTCATTCGCGATGTTGTGTTTATGGCATGTGTTGGCTTGCGTCCGATTCTGGTACATGGCGGCGGACCTGAAATTAACTCCTGGCTGAATAAGTTAGGGATTGAAGCGCAGTTTAAGAACGGATTGCGGGTGACGGATGCACCCACGATGGATGTTGTGGAAATGGTACTCGTGGGGCGCGTCAACAAAGAAATTGTGTCGCTGATTAATCAAGCAGGCGGATCAGCGGTTGGACTCTGTGGGAAAGATGGCGGATTGATTGAAGCACGTCCCGCAGATGAAGAAGGAATTGGCTTTGTGGGAGAAGTGACGAGAGTCAATCCTCAGATTCTCGAAACATTAGTAAAAAATGGTCATATTCCCGTGGTTTCGAGTGTTGCTGCGGATGAAACCGGACAGGCATATAACATTAATGCAGATACTGTTGCAGGTGAGATTGCAGCAGCGTTAGGCGCAGAGAAACTAATCCTACTAACAGACACTGCCGGAATTCTGCGCGATTACAAAGATCCATCTACATTAATTCCCCGATTGGACATTCAGAAAGCGCGAAAGCTGATTGATGAAGGCATTGTCTCAGGAGGGATGATTCCAAAAGTGAATTGTTGTGTACGATCGCTAGCACAGGGTGTAAAAGCGGCTCACATCGTAGATGGACGAATGCCCCACTCGCTCTTGCTCGAAATCTTTACCGATGAAGGAACGGGTTCGATGATTGTCGGTTCCGAGTTCATGCTGTAGAGTCGGGCACTCTGAAACTAATGTTTGCATCTTCTGAACTATGCCCAACAATTTTTTGACTCAAATCAGCTACTCGATCGCAGCCAATTCCCTGCCGCTCCGCACCCGATTTCAAGAAGATCGGCTCCCGGTTCGCAATGATGCCTGTCGATCGCAATTTCTTCTCCACCCCAATCCAACCCCGAAAGTGTGCCTCTTCTTTCACGGGTTCACAGCAGGTCCGTATCAGTTTATGCCAATGGCACGAACGTTCCATCAGGCGGGCTATAACGTCATCATTCCGCGCCTACCAGGGCATGGTTGTGCAGGGGATTGGAATGGAAAAAATCCCCCTCCCCTGCCAGAAGATACAGACACTTATAAAAAGTTTGCGCTGGAGTGGCTTCGACACGCTCAAGGCTTTGGAGAGAAGGTTGTGGTCGGGGGACTGTCTGGGGGCGGAACTTTAGCAGCGTGGTTAGCATTAGAGAAACCCAATCAAATCGATCGAGCTTTATTGTTCGCAGCTTACCTCAGTAGCAGCAATAAAGTCGTTGATCTGTTTGTCAAAGTCCTGAGCGGTTATTTTGCATGGCAACCCGAACAACCCGGAGAGTCGATCGGCTACAAAGGCTTTACGTTCCCAGATTTACGAGTGTTTCTCGATCTGGGGGGTGAAGTGTTAAAGCGATCGAGATCTGCCGCATCTCCGCCCATGTTCGTGATTTCCACTGAAGCCGATCAAGCCGTAAGCAATCCCGATCACATTACCTTGTTTGAAAATCTCTTACCGCGTCAGCCAAAAACTTGGTACTACACCTTCGATCGAGCTTTGAACATTCCCCATACGATGATGACCACAGCAGAAGGCAACAAGTGGGAAAATCTGCTTAATGTAATGTCGAAAGCCTTTGTTCAAAGTGATTTAGCTTGGGCAGACATTGAGGAAATTGCCTATCGAATGACCCAGGGAAAGACCTGCAATCAAGCCGTTGCAGAATTGGGACTCACCAGTAAAGCTTCACCAGATTTACCTGCCTTGATGACGATGATTGATAAACGAGAAATCGTGATTAAGCGGAATCCAAGCTGGGGAAGTGACATTAGCTAAAGGAGAACAGAAATGTCGATCGCCATTGCTCCCCCAACTTCACTGGAAGCCTTTCTAGAGAACCCGATTGACCGCACTGAGTGGATCGATGGGCAAATCGTTACGAAACCGGATATGAATGCAAAAACAGGACGAATTCAGGCTAGACTTGCACGCTATTGGGGGAACTATCAAGAGTCTAGCCAACTGGGTGGAGAAGTGTATACAGAAACGCCCTGTCGCACTGTTAGCAGAGTTCGGTGTCCTGATGTTGCTTATCTTTCACCTGCTCTTGTTGCTCAATACGGAAATTTCAAAGTTCTACCTCACAGCTTCTTATTGATTGCTGAAATTCTTTCTCCTACTGATGAGGCAGAAGAAGTCTTTACCAAAGTTCGAGAGTATCTCTCTTCTCAGTGTCAGGAAGTCTGGTTGATCTTTCCAGAAAGCCAATACGTTTTAGTGATTACGACTGAGAATCAAGTCCTTAAATCTTTAGGTGAAACGATTAACACTCAGAAAGTCTTACCAGGATTTACTGTTTCCGTCGATGAACTAATCGCATAAGTTAAAACACAAATCAATCAGGACTGAACGATGAGCAATCAAACCATTCGAGAAATTTGGGCAAATCAACATGCCGCAGCTTACAAGGCACAGGATAGCGAAGTTCAGTCCTTGCAAGCGAATCCCTCGATCGCGTTGGATTTGACGGATGAAAAGACTCGATCGACGATTCCCCAACCTGTTTTAGAGGCATACAATTACTACTATGACCAAGTTGCCTCAGCCGATTGGGGGTCGGTCTCAGTGTCTCAAGAAAAAATTCAAAATCAAGATGTTTATGCGGTCACTGTAAGTACGGATGGTGATGATGGCTGGGCGGAACTCTTCGACGCAACTGGACAAGAGCTTGGAGCCGCACGAACCCTTTGTGATCAAGTCGCTTGGGGAGATCCGACTGAAGTTCGATCGTATACTCAAAATTCTGCCCTACCTTTAGAGCTACAAGCCAAGCAGGATGACCAGAATGCCTAGAGTTCGATACCCTAAAACATAGGTGTATTGAATCTTTTGAGCATGACGACAGAACAACGTGATCTTGCAGTACGAGAGTATCAAGCTGGAAAAACTGCGTTTGAACGAGGCGATTATCGGCAGGCAGTAACCTATTTAGAACGATCGAATGCGCTTGTCGATCCAGGTTCTCGATTAAGCGGCGAGATGCAAATTTGGCTTGTAACTGCTTACGAAGCCGCAGGACAGCGATCGGAAGCCTTGGCACTCTGTCGGAAAGCTTGTCAACATCCCGATTTAACCACGCGCAGACAGGGAAAACGCTTGCTCTATATTCTGGAAGCGCCGAGATTGAAAACGCGCCCAGAATGGCTCACGGAAATTCCAGACTTAGGCACGATCGATGAAAACGAATCAGACCGTGATTTTGGTCGATCGAAATTCGCCCCAACAACACCGAGAAAACGACCAGAGAAGAAATCCCCGATCGTGCCTGAAGAAGTCGATTTAAGCCAAGTCAACACCAAAGACAACGGTTTTATCTGGGTTGCACTTCTAGCGGGAATCGCGATCGTCGCTGGATTAATTTGGTTTAGCTAGAGAGATACGCAATTTGTACGGAGAGTCTCCGTATTCCTGCCTGATTTCTTTGAAAGAATCATAAAATCCCTACCGAATCATACTGAAATTGATTAAGTTGTTATGTAAGATGTACTTAATTGGAATGAGTTTTGCCAGAAGGAATTCACCGCTCATTCTTAAAGTCTTAAGGGTGTCGATCTACTAAGCAATCGGTGACGCATGAACCGCGATCGTGCTTGCTTTGCCATTCAACCTGTACCAATGAAAAACCGGGGTAGTCGATGAGTAGTGTCTGT
>JADEXW010000731.1 GCA_015206935.1 Pseudanabaenaceae cyanobacterium LEGE 13415
ACCGACAAAGGAGGAAATTCATGGGACTGTTTTCGCTTCTATTTCCAGAGAATAAAAAACCCGAAAAACCTTTGTTCACAGAGTTTGAGATGGAATTTTGGAGAAGCAAGATGCGACAAAACGAACTTGCGGCTCAGAATGGTCATCCGCTTCCACATCCGCGTCTTGATGCTGAATTCGAGCAAGCCAAAAGAGCCAAAGAGATCGAACGGATTTTATAGCAGCGATGATTAATCAGCAGAACGACCCCGATTGGAGAAAATCTCTAACTGGGGTCGTTCTGCATTGATCGATTTATTGCTTCGGATTCTTTTTCTTTTGCTTGTACTGCTCTAACTCATTGGGGAAGAAATCTTTCATGTCGTAGAGTCTGAACGGATTCGGGTCTTGGCTCAGAAGCCCCCAACCAGCACCGTGATTTTCTCCATCAATGTAATAATCGAACCAATCTCTTCGCCATTCCATCGGCAACACTTCGATTCGCTTTCCTGCTTCAACATAAATCACAGCGTTAATCGAATCATCACGATTGATGCTGGTGAAATCCCTAAAAGTTTCAAGAAACCGCCCCGGTGAAAAAGCAGCTTTATAACCGAAATGATTTCCAAAAATTAAACCAATTTCATAAAGGTCAAGATCTTGCTTTTCTTCAGTCCAACCATCGCAGATGCAGCGATACCGCAAGTTGAAGTGTTCACGATCGACTGAAAGAATCCCGGAACGAACCAAGTTTTCAACGGCATAATGTTCAGCTTTTGCCGAAGATGGTTTCAATCCTACAAGTGCATGAGAATAATCAACGTATCGGGTGTCGAAAATCTTCACCCCCTGATAGGGGTCAGCTTCACCTTGCCAGTCCAAATCCAATGTCGTGAGATCTGCATTTTTGAAAAACAATTCAACCATTTCATTCAAGTCAGGGACATACTTGTAGATTGATTTCTGACCGTAGCTCATTGGGAAGCGATCGACCCGAATCACATCAAGATAGATGTCGTCTCGTTTATGTTTGAAGTCCATAACAAGAAGCGTTAAACATTCCTCAAAAAAACTTCCACAGGATGCTACATGAATGAATTCAAAATCAGTAAAACCCTTTCCCTTCAAAACGAATGTGTATACGGGTTTTTCTCCTCTTGAGACGTAATCGATGAGTTCGTCTTGTGGATCATCGATGTGAGCAAAAATCGCAGCGATGCGGTTGAAGTTTCCAGTCAGAAACGGGAATAGCCCATGACCAGAAGTGGTGTAACCAACCTTCACGATCGACATAGCGTAAGGAGTTTGATAGTTAGTCTGTTGCGCCTTCTCGGACTCCAGACTCAAGGCATATTCAACTAGGGCTGAAGTCACCACCATCGAATCATTAATCAATCCAGGGCGGTGTTTACGAATCGTCGCAATTGCCGATGCGATTTCGTCATTCTGAACAACCTGTAAACGTGGACGTGAACTTGTCATCATAAAAATCTCATTGCTTACTCACTTTGAACCATTGTACTCATTTTGAGTATTGAAGCAAGAGATCTATGTAAATTGACGTTTCTAATTGTTGCGACCGCATTCGTCGCCATATCGAATCTGTTCGGTTCCGTCCGGTGAAACTCGAACGCACCATGCGCCACCTACCATCCAGATTCTTACCGGATGCTCAAGCCAAATAATCAGACCGACGAAAGCGATCGTTAAAGGAGCGCTGATCGCCAGCGCGGGAATCATAACTTCGCGCCTGACGCGCCATTGAGATACTTTCATCGGGGGAAACTTCGTAGAGGGCAAGGTTAGGATTCCCCAGATGTGTCATCGTTTTCTCGGTCATCTAAAGCAGTTGATTCCTTAAGCTTACTCACTAAGCTGCTGTCGCGCCTGATGCTCTACGTTCGTCTTCATCTCTAAGTATTTGACGAGCAGCAGCAGGAACTTTAATCAGCGATGTTTCACTCAGATTAAACCAAGAAACTCCCCCGTTTGCACCATCTTCAATCAGTAGAAACCGCGCTAAATCGTTACCAAGTTCTTCTGATTCCATTTCTAGATCGCAAAGCTGATAAGCATTGTATTCGTTCAGAAGGACTTGGTGTTTTTGACCATCAGTAGTATAAATTTGAACTTCGTTATAAAGAACCCAAATTGATTCTTCATTCTCGTCTTCGTATTTCCTGTCTTTTTCTTGGCAGTATTTCAACAAGTCTTCTTGTAAGTTCTGTTTCTCTAAACCACCACTGAGACTGAGAGCCTTGTAAACGTTTGGATGTTCAAATCCTGGGGGATTTTGATCTAGATCATTCCACGTCATCAAGCTCACGATTTTGCCAGCGTTAACAAGCAGAAACCAATTGTCTAAAGTGACAATTGAAATCCATTTTGTGTTTCGATTTTTTGTTAAGT
Organism: Pseudanabaenaceae cyanobacterium LEGE 13415; assembly: GCA_015206935.1. GTDB lineage: Bacteria > Cyanobacteriota > Cyanobacteriia > Leptolyngbyales > Leptolyngbyaceae > Leptolyngbya. Next base: position 2,389 of record JADEXW010000731.1, read on the forward strand.
ATTCGTGGGTTTCTTTGTCAATCGGAAAAGTCAATTCTTCTTCGTGTCCCTTGATCTTTAACGTCAGTCCACCATATAAAGCAAAACTTCCAATTTCCATCTCGTGTAACCTCCACTAATCAACAGGAAACGACCCTAATAATTTATCAGATCGCCAAAGCGAATCGCATCAGTAACGATCGAGTGACAAATTAACGAATATAACTAGAAATCAAAAACGGAAAATAAACGAAACCAAATGTATAACAC
>JADEXW010000732.1 GCA_015206935.1 Pseudanabaenaceae cyanobacterium LEGE 13415
TAATGCGGCGACCGTTTTCGGAAAATTCCACGATCGTTTCTGCACACATCCGAGCCGATTTCGCAGCGAAGTAGATTCCTTCACCGGAAGATTTCGTCACGGTTCCGGCAGCATCACCCACGAGGGCAACTCGTCCAACCACGCGGCGGGGTCTAGGATGCTCAGGAATCGGATGCGCTTCAACGCGGATGATCTTACCGCCTCTGAGTTTCTTCGCGGCTCTTGCCCGAATGCCAGCCTGTAGCTTTTTGATATCGGCTTTGTTTGGAGCCATTGTTCCCGTTCCCACTGCAACGTGGTTGTATTTCGGGAACACCCAAGCGTAGAAGTCGGTAGAGACATCATCGCCAACGTACATTTCAGCGAGATCTTCGTAATATGCCATCTTGTCATCCGGCAGCATGATCCGCTCTTGGAACGCGATCGCATAGTTATAGTCACCTGCATCGATCGCTTTCGCCACCCGCGAGTTCGCCCCATCTGCACCGATGACTAAATCGACTTCGAGGATTGCGGCTTTTCCTTCCAGACTGCCATCGGAGTGATCCGCATAGTGCAGCTTGTATGAGCCTTTTTCGCTGGTCGGTAATTCCAGTTTGTGCATCGTTCCGTTAATCAGTTTTGCACCGAGGGCAACAGCACGATCGCGCAGGAAGCCATCTAAAACTTCGCGGCGGCACATTCCGATATATTCATCATCTTTTAAGGTGCTGCCGATACTGACTTCGACATTGGATGGGGAGATCATCTTCATCTTTCGCACTTTGCGATCGATGATGTTTTCGGGCAAGTCAAATTCCGCCACCATACAGAGGGGAATCGCCCCGCCACAGGGTTTAACGTTGTCTAACTTGCGTTCAATAAGATAGGTTTCAATACCCGCTTTTGCTAATGTCTCTGCTGCGGATGAACCAGCAGGACCGCCACCTACAACTGCAACCCGGAGTGTCAAAGGTTTTCTCCCAATTTCTTAAAAGCTACGAAAGCCATCGTATCATGCGGCTTTTACCCTTCTGTTACACATTACGGCAACTTGAAACAGAGCTTAACAATTTCATCTCTACGCTCGAAATAAATACATGGTGATTATTAGTTCAACAGAGCTACTGTGTATGCACAAGTCGTTTTTGCTGCGGTTGAATCGGCTAAAGCCCCCTAAATCCCCCAAATTTGGGGGACTTTGAAGACTGATCAAATCCACGGCTCCATTTCCCTAAGTCGTTCGACTCACCGAAGCCGATTTCACCGCAGGCGCATACTCTGGTACTAACGTCTTGAGAATCGATCGTAATTTTGCCGGATTCTTCTGATATGCCGTCACGAAAAGCTGATCCAATAACGGCTCCAACTCTTCCCAAGCAATCATCGCTTCCCGCGCTCCAAAAATCTTCGGATGATTCGTTGGCATCGCATCCGCACCAATCAACAATTCCTCATACAACTTCTCACCCGGTCGCAATCCGGTAATTTCAATTTCAATATCTTCTCCTGGCACTAACCCGCTCAATTCAATCATTTGCACTGCTAAATCGTAGATCCGCACAGGTTCACCCATATCCAAGAGAAACACATCACCCCCTTGTCCCATCGCTCCCGCTTGAATCACCAGCCGCGAAGCCTCTGGAATTGACATGAAATAGCGCGTCATTTCTGGATGCGTCAACGTAATCGGCTTACCTGCTGCAATCTGCTGTTTGAATCGTGGCACTACTGAACCGTTGCTATTCAAGACATTGCCAAATCGCACCATTACAAATCGAGTATGCGTTTCCGGTTTCGCTGCTAAAGCCTGCAAGACTAATTCAGCAATGCGCTTCGTTGCTCCCATTACATTCGTCGGACGAACCGCTTTATCGGTTGAAATCAAAACAAACGTATCGACTCCACATCGATCGGCAGTTTGCGCCGTGACCATTGTGCCGTAAGCATTGTTAATAATTCCTTGAGCCACATTGTTTTCGACGAGTGGAACATGCTTGTAGGCAGCCGCATGATAGACCGTTTCAACTTCATACTTCTGAAAAATTTCCGCTAATCGATCGCCATCTGTCACCGATCCCAAATGTGCCTTACGGGGAATATAGGGGTAAGCTTCTGCAAGTTCGGCATCGATCGAATACAGCGCAAATTCATTCAACTCATAGAGAACTAATAATCTCGGATTTTGTTGCGCGATCTGGCGACACAGTTCCGACCCGATCGAGCCACCTGCACCCGTTACGAGAACCGCTTTATCCGTGATGTTGACCCTCAGCAAGCTTGGATCAGGAAGAATCTCCTCGCGCCCTAACAAGTCCGAAATATCGACATTGCGAATTTGACCGATCGAGACTCGCTCTGTGACAATTTCGCTGATCGAAGGAACCGTTTTCACCTTGACAGGCAAGCCCTTCAAGCTGCGAAGAATTCGACGTTTCTCATGGGGTTTGGCAGACGGAACCGCGAGCAAAATCATCGTTACTCGATACTGATTAATCAGCGATCGCAGCATCAACGAACTATGAATCGGAATACGATCGAGCATTCGCCCATGAATATCTGGATCGTCATCCACAAACGCCACCACTTCATACGCCGATTCGCGCAGTAACGCCTGAGAAAGCTGAAATCCCGCTGCACCAGCCCCATAGATAATAA
>JADEXW010000733.1 GCA_015206935.1 Pseudanabaenaceae cyanobacterium LEGE 13415
TTCGCAACCTGGCAAAATCAGCAGGTGGCATCAGGCTCAACGTTGCGCTAATCTGTGTATCCAGATCGACCAAGAGAACGCGCTTTTGGTGAAATTTTGCCAAACAAGTGGCTAGATTGACCGATAGTGTAGTTTTACCGACCCCGCCCTTCATGTTCGTCATTGCGATCGTATACGCCATTCTCGCCTCCCATGATTCGTCCAAATCGCTACTTGCACATCTGGGACATCATACAGCGTTCTAATTTAACAATGACAAAAGCAAATTGAAATCCGATCGCTTCACAATAGAAAAACTTGAACTTACCGATCGTAAAATTTGCGTAATCCTACGGAACCAAACGGTAATTTGATTTATCACTATTACTACGAATCTGTTGTAAAGTCGTGCAATGCAAGAGTTTGAGGAAAATCCCCCTTTAGAATTTGACCCAGAGCAGTGCCGTAACGAAAGCGAAGTTGAAAGCAAATTGATCGTGCAATACCTGTTACCTGCGTTGGGCTATCGTCCGAATGATTGGCATCAGGAAGTTGCAGTTGGCAGTATCCGGCTCGATTTCCTGGCGTTTGCGGCACAGGTCATTCCGTTTGTTTTGGATGCGAATTCACCGCTGAGTGTGGCAATGGAAGCAAAAAGTCCAAAGCAAAATTTGGATTTGCATGTCCGAAAATTGGGTCGCTACTTGAGCAGTTTGAATATTAAATATGGATTGTTAACTAATGGAAAGGAGATTAGGATTTACGCGAGAAATTCGGATACGATTCAACTCGTTTTTCAATGTAAAGGGCGAGAAATTCAGGATGAATTGAACGCAGTTAAACGTTTGATTGGACGGGAAACTCTAAAGAATCAAGACCATTCGATCGATACAAATTCTCAAGCAAGTCTACAATCAATTGGGAAAGATGAAATGAAAGTAATTGCGGTATACCACAATAAAGGCGGCGTTGGTAAAACAACGACCGTTACCAATCTAGCAGCAGCGATTCGGAAGAGAGGAAAACGAGTCTTAATTATCGATTTAGATAGCCAAGCGAATACAACGTTTGCAACTGGATTGATTAAATTTGAAGACGAAGAATCCGACAATTTGAAGTCATGTTATGTTTACCATCTTCTGAAATCTGAAGAGCTTTTTCCAGTTTCAGAAGTCGCGAGAAAATCAGAGTTTTGTGATCCACCCATCAGCGTTATTCCGGCACATATTCAACTGATGGAAAAAGAAGTAGAATTAGGTCGCTTGGACTTTACTAGAGGGACACTAGTAGAGAAGTTAAAAGCGGCTGAATCAGACTACGATGTTGTCATCATCGATACACCTCCCTCGCTGAATCTCTACTCAAAAATTGCGCTGATTGCCTGCGACTATTTGATCATTCCTTCTGACCTCAAACCCTTCGCCAATCAAGGGTTGCAAAATGTTAGTACCTTTATCAAAGAGCAGAATACGTTTCGTCGATATGTCAGCAAACCCGCGATCGAGGTTCTGGGAGTGCTGCCCAGTAAAATTTCAACAAACGCAAAGTTCTTTCAATCCACATTTCCTAAACGAAAAGCGGCGATCAATCGCTACGGTTTCAATGTGTTAGATAGCGTTATCTCTGAGCGAGAAGACCTAGCAAAGTGCGCTGAACTGAGTTATACGATCGATGACCAGGAAATTCCCGACCCGAAGTCTGTTTTCGACTTCAAACCTGATTCTCCCTCGGCTCAAGAATTCGATGCACTTGCAACTGAAGTTTTGCAAAAAATAGGACTGGTAGTATGAGCTTAAATTCGTCTTTGATTCCTGTTAAAAAAATCACATCAAATCAGTCCCGTTCAAGCTTTCCTCAAGACGTGATCGAACAAGCAGCAAAAGCAATTCTTGAAGCTGAAGGAACCATTAATCCGATCGTGGTGCGCCAAGTTAGCTTGCGTGAATTTGAAGTCATCGAAGGACATTTGGAATATTACGCAGCAGTACGTGCCCGTGAGATTGATTTAGGGCGCGGTGAAATGATTGATGCAATCGTTGTTCAACCCGAAAACGAATCAGCAATCCTAGAACAAATCAAGCTTCTCAGAACTCAACCTGAAACAGTTTCTACCATCACATCAACCGTTGATTCATCTGATCGTGCGACAAATTTGGAGAAATTTATCGAACAGCAATTCAGCGAACTGCATCAGAAGCATCTTGAGGAAAAGAAGAAGCTAGAATCGTTGATTCGAGAAGTTCAAGAACATCTTCCAAAACCTTTAGAACCGCTAATCTTTTTCAATACAGCTCCTGTCCGGGAACTATTTGCTCGATTTAAGCGAATTGGATCAACTGGAAAACCTGCGGAAAAAGTCATTTTGTCGATCGAATCCGAACGAAAAAATGGAGAATTTACCTCACTAATTGATGTGAGAAAACGAGTTAAAGGTTTGAGCGAAACTCGATTACTGAGTTTGATAGAAGATCGGTGATTACGCCTTCTTGCGAACGCCGCTGAGTTTCAGCACATCTTCCATCGTTGAGCAATAATTCTCCATCCCAAACGTGGCTGGACTAACCGGACTCAAATGTGTGAAATGGCGATAGCGCAAAGCAAACCGATCCCATTCACCGACCTGAATCCGGAACAAAAAGATAATCACATCTGCCA
>JADEXW010000734.1 GCA_015206935.1 Pseudanabaenaceae cyanobacterium LEGE 13415
GTTGCAGTCAAAGCAGCTCCAGCAAAAATCGCGGGAACGACAGGCACATTGAAAAGCGTCATTAGCCCAGCGGTTCCAAGCGCAAAAGGAACAGCAACCCCGACACAAGCCACGATCGCAGCTTGCCAACCGACTCGAATCAATTCTTTCAAATCCGACTCTAAGCCAATCTCAAACAGCAGAATCACGACCCCGATTTCAGCGAGGACAGAGATGACTTCGCTTTGTGTTTCAAAGATGGTATTGAGCGATTCGGGACTAAGCTGTGCCGTCATTTGGAGCGCTTGCATGACCAGCGATCGACTGGCATCAAAATCAGCACTGGGAAATACAAGTAAATGTAGTGCTGAGACACCGACAACCACACCCGCAACCAGTTCACCTAACACCGAGGGCAAATCAAGACGAGCGCAAATTTCACCGCCAATTTTACTCGCGAAATAGACGACGACTAAACTGAGAAGAACGCCAGCAAGGATAAGGGAACCACTTTCCGCTTCAGCAGCAGCAAGCAGAGGTGGCGAAAAATCAAACCAAGAAAGGGAATTGATCATAGTTCGAGGAAATGACCGAAAATCCTCCCTATCGTACAAACTTCTTAATGTTTATTTCAAAGCGAATTGGTGGATTTGCTCAGAACGATCGACAGATTGCTATTCTGAATAAGCTGTTTCGCCCAGTCTCGATCGTTGTCTCAAAATCCTCGCCAACTTGCATTTACCGCTCTCCGAGCCATTCACAAAGGCGCGTTTGCTGATGTCGCAGTCGATCAAGCGCTTCAACAAACTGAGATTTCATTGCTCGATCGACGTTTATTTACCGAACTCGTCTATGGAACGATTCGCCGCCGCAGAACTTTAGATGCGCTGATTGATCAATTCGCGAAAAAGAACACTCAAGCTCCAGATTTGCGCTTGATTCTGCAATTGGGACTGTATCAATTACGCTATTTGGATCAAATTCCGCCATCCGCAGCAGTCGATACAAGTGTAGAACTAGCGAAGTGCAATAAGTTGGGTGGATTAACAGGTGTTGTTAATGGCTTGCTGCGGCAGTATTTGAGAACTCAGACGGTTCTGAAAGGCGACCCGTTGGAGTTGCCTGAAGATCCGATCTCACGTCTTGGAACATTACACAGCTATCCAAATTGGATTGTGCAAGCTTGGTCTGATCAGTTCGGAATCGATGAAACTGAGAAGCTTTGCGAATGGATGAATCGCCCACCGCAAATCGATTTGAGAGTGAACACGCTAAAGACAAACATTGATCAAGTTGAAGCAGCGATGATCGATCGAGGAATTCAAGTCGATCGTATTCCCAACTTACCCAATGCACTTCGATTACCGCCTAGTGTGGGTGCAATTCAGAACTTGCCAGGCTACACCGAGGGGTGGTGGATTGTTCAAGATAGTAGCGCTCAGTTAGTGAGCTATTTAGTAGATCCACAACCGGGAGAAATTGTTGCAGATGCTTGTGCGGCTCCGGGTGGAAAGACCTTGCATTTGGCGGAATTGATGAACGATCGAGGAACCGTTTGGGCGATCGATAAAACGGCATCCAGATTGAAAAAATTACAGCAAAATGTCGATCGCTTATCACTTAATTCGATCTCGATCCTAACTGCTGATAGTTGCAATGTGCCGCAACTGAAAGGAAAGTGCGATCGTGTTTTAGTCGATGCGCCTTGCTCTGGATTGGGAACTTTGAATCGTCATGCCGATGCGCGTTGGCGACAGACTCCAGAAAGTGCCGCAGGACTTGCACAATTACAGCAAGAAATTCTCACAGAGGCAGCAACTTGGGTGAAACCTCAAGGCGTATTAATTTACTCAACTTGCACATTGAATACGATCGAGAATGAATCGGTTGTGAAACAGTTTCTTGCTCAACATTCAGATTGGTCGATCGACCAAACAAATCGCTTTCCAGAATTGACAACTTCAGAAGGTTGGATCAAAGTTCTGCCGCACTGCCACAATATGGACGGATTCTTTATGGTCAGATTGAAATATGGATGATACAAAAACACTGGTGAAAATCTTGATTGGTGTGGCTTGGTTGGATGGCAAGATTCAGCCACAAGAACGATCGTATCTTCAGCGAATTGCGAAAGAAAAAGGAGTGGAAAGCGATCGAGAAATTCAACCGATCCTCTACGAACTACGATCGGTCAAACCTGATGAATGCTACCAATGGCTGCAAGACTATCTCGGTGAATTTCCCACTTCTGAGCGTTGCCATCAGTTGATCGAAGAAATTAGTGGATTGATTTATATCGATGGCTCGATCGATAGCGAAGAAGCGAAACTTCTAACTCGATTGCAAATTCTTGAATCGGAACCCGCTCCATGCTTGCATACTAAAGTCATTGCGGCGATTCGTAAACTTTATCAGCACGGAGTCTCAAAAATCGAAAAGCTCTGAAACAGTGTCCAGAGCTTCGATCGACTTACAAACCGGGAGTTTCTTCTTTTTGCACTTCAGGAACGATATCGGGGCGATCTTTGTCTTCCCAACCGACCGGGCGCTTCGAGTTGTACCAAGCGATCGAACCAATGCTAACGGCTGCAATAAATCCAACCACATACACGGCTGTAAACGAGACCGGGAACTGCATTCCAGGCTTCGT
>JADEXW010000735.1 GCA_015206935.1 Pseudanabaenaceae cyanobacterium LEGE 13415
ACGATCGCGAATGTTCCTCCTCAAGGCGGTCGCAAACATCCTTACCAAGATTGCATCCAAATCGACACTAGTAATATTCTATTTATCTGTGGTGGTGCGTTTGTCGGACTTGATAAGGCTGTTGAACAGCGATTGGGCAAACGTGCAATGGGCTTCGTCCAATCTGGCGAACAATCGAAAGAGAAACGGACAGCTGATGTGTTGCAGCATTTAGAACCAGATGACTTAGTGAAATTTGGTTTAATTCCTGAGTTCATTGGACGAATTCCAGTGATGGCGGTTGTTGATCCGCTTGATGAAGAAGCACTGGCTGAAATTCTAACTGAGCCTAAGAATGCACTGGTGAAGCAGTTCCAAAAATTGCTGAAGATGGATAATGTGCAGCTTGAATTTAAGCCCGATGCGGTTAGAGCGATCGCACAAGAAGCCTATCGTCGGAAAACTGGAGCGCGTGCGCTTCGGAGCATCGTTGAAGAAATGATGCTCGATATTATGTACGAATTGCCTTCACGCAAAGATGTGACCCGCTGTACAATCACACGCGAAATGGTTGAGAAGCGATCGACGGCTGAACTATTACTTCACCCATCCTCGATTCCAAAACCAGAATCAGCATAAAGATTAACTAGCAGATTGAGAATCCGGTGATACCCTAAACATTATTAGGAATCAATCTGCTTTTTCAGCATGGCTTACATTTCAGTTAACGGCTTTAATCACTATTACGAATGGCTTACCGAATCGGAAGACAATCAGCCGAGCGGTAAGCCAGTTTTAATTTTTGTTCATGGTTGGGGTGGTTCTGCAAAATATTGGGAAAGTACGGCTCGATCGCTGTCTCATCATTTCGATTGTTTGCTGTACGATATGCGCGGATTTGGTCGATCGAGAATGGATAATGCTCCTGAATCGACCTATCAATTAGATATTTATGTACGAGATTTAGCAGGGTTATTAGTCGCATTAGGGCTTCAGAAAGTTTGTTTGAATGCTCACTCGACTGGAGCATCGATCGCAGTTTTATTCCTCAATCGATACGCGGAATTTGTCGATCGAGCCGTTCTCACCTGTAGCGGCATTTTTGAATACCAAGAGCGAGCATTCAAGGCTTTTCATCAGTTCGGTGGCTATGTGGTGAAATTCCGTTTGCCTTGGTTGTATAGCTTGCCATTTACCGATCGCTTATTCATGCAGCGATTTCTTCACCAATCTGTGCCCCGCGAAATGAGCCGCGCATTTTTAGCTGATTTCCTATTAGCAGATGAAGCCGCAGCACTTGGAACCATGTTCTCTGCGGTGAGTGAAGAAGCAGCGATGACAATGCCAGGTGAATTTGCTCGAATTTCAGTTCCGACGCTATTAATTTCGGGCGAGTACGACAAAATTATTCCGCCTAAATTGGGGGAGAATGCGGCGAAATTAAGCGATCGAGTTCAGCACGCCACAATTCCAAACACTGCACATTTCCCAATGCTTGAAGACCCAGAAACTTATCTTCGATATGTGACAGAGTTTTTAGGTGTTGCAAGCCCAGTCGCCCTGTAGCTTTGAACAACGCTTCTCAAGCGCTCAGAAAGCCAGCAATCGTACTGCGGGTAGATAGGTAATCGCTGAACTAGATTAAATCCATGTGTCTGAAGTACTGCCTCTAGAATTGACGATTTTGGGTGAGGATAGTCGGGATTGACTTCATCATGTGGACTGATTCCGCCCAAATCGGTCGCACCCACTTCTAGACAGGCAATTAAATCATTTGGAACAAGATTTGGAGGAATTTGAATTGCAACTGATTCCGGCAAAATCCCACGCGCAACTTTGATCAATTCGATGAGTTGCTGCGGACTGAAAGCAGATTGAGAAAGGCTTTCTTTATGACCAGGGCTGTAGGGTTGCAGAATGACTTCTTGAATGTGATTGAAGCGATCGTGAATTCGAGCAATTTCCTCTAGAGTATCGATTCGATCGCGCTCACTTTCTCCAATTCCTAACAACAATCCAGTTGTAAATGGAATCTGCAACTCTCCAGCCCAAATCAATTGTTGCGATCGCACTTCTGGAATTTTACTGGGTGCATGACGATGAACCGTTTCTAATAATGTTGGCGTAATTTGTTCCAGCATCAACCCTATCGAAACATTTACCGTTTTCAATTTCGCCATCTCATCGAATGTGAGAATTCCAGCATTCGTATGAGGTAGAAATCCCATTGAAAGCGCAAGTTCGCAGAGATCAAAAATACGATCGAACCAAGCAGATCTCAAAGGATGCTGCGGATGAATTTCTCCACTCAGAATGAGAATTTCGATCACATTCTCAAGTTTGCTCAAAAGTTTCTCTGCATCGGACAGATTCAGCCATTCGCTCTTTCCTGGATCTGTCCGAAAATTGCAGTAACTACAGCGATTAAAGCATTCGTAAGTAGGAACGATCGTATAAGCCGGACTGTAAGTAATCGATCGCATCAGCGCACCAGAATAAAACCTATTATCTGGAATACCAAATTTTTCGCTCATTTGCTAAGTTCTTTCGCTTTGCATAAATGTTTTTAACGTGCGTTTTCACCGTATTTAAACTGATATTCATCAAAGCAGAGATGTCTTGATACGAATACTTTTGCCTTAATAAG
>JADEXW010000157.1 GCA_015206935.1 Pseudanabaenaceae cyanobacterium LEGE 13415
GCTCCTCCTGAACTTGAGATCGTGCCGGGATTAGAATTAAGTACGGTGTTTCGCGATCGCTCTCTTCATATTTTGGGCTTTTATCCGGATCGCGATCGTTTAATTCCGCCGCTAACCGAACGCCTCGAAGGGCGAAAACGCCGCGCTCAAGAAATGATTGATAAACTTGCAGCACTCGGCTACGAAATTGAACTGCCACAAATGGGAGAAGGTATGGCTCCCGGTCGTCCCCATATTGCTTCAGCATTGGTGAGAGCGGGTCATGTGGAATCATCCAGAGAAGCCTTCGATCGCTTTTTAGCTGACGACAAACCCGCCTTTGTGCAATACGAGAAATTCAGTGCCGCAGATGGCATTCGATTGTTGCGCGACTGTGGAGCCGTTCCAATTTGGGCACATCCATTTCTGTTTCGAGGTGCGCCTGTTAAAGAAGTCTTACCAGAACTGGTTGAAGCTGGACTGATGGGCATTGAAGTCTATCATCCGAGCCATACACTCTGGCAAGCAGAACGGCTGAAAGAGATGTGCGCTCAGTATGGATTGCTCATCAGCGGCGGGAGTGATTTTCATGGAATTCCAGCCGATAGTAAGCCAGATGAATATCGATCGCTGAATAGTTTGAAAGTGTCGATCGACCTTTTAGAGCCGATTAAACAAGCTGCGGATGATCTCAAAACAGCGATCGACTAGTTCAGGCGTACAATATTTTTCATGTACGATAATATTTGCCGATTTCTTGCCGAACATTTTTCTTCTGACTTTGCAAGTTGGGTCATGGGAGAATCGATCGAAGAAATTCACCAAATCCAACAGCAACTCAACGAGCTAACCCAAAATCAAGCTTAGAGGATGTTGCATAAATCGCTTAGATTTCTCCGGACAATCGCCCTTATTCTCGTATAGGGGATTGGTAGATGCACCCTGATGATTCACCCCTGGCGATTATGTCAGGGGTTTTTTGTTAATTGCCTTTCGGATGATCTGCTGCGACTTGAGCGACTCGCTGAGAGATCTCCGGATTGTACAGTCTCAGATAATTCCAATAGTTACCTAACACAGATTTCACATAGCCTCTGGTTTCAGAGTACGGAATCGATTCCACAAATTCGTCCGGATCTTGCGTTTTCGCTTTGCTTAACCAGCCTGCAACCGCTCCAGGCCCCGCATTGTAGCTGGCAACCGCCAAGAGCGAATTATTGCTGTACTGATCATGCGTATAGTCCAAATACCAAGTGCCAAATTTGATATTTGTCTCAGGATCAGCCAGTTTGAACTCTTTGACCTTGATATTGTTGGCAATGTATTGACCCGTTTCCGGCATCACTTGCATCAGTCCAACGGCTCCGACACTCGATCGAATATTCGGCTCAAATCGCGATTCTTGTCGAATTAACGCTGTCACTAACATTGGATTAATCTGGCGTTGCTGTGACCAGTTCTCGATCTGTTCAACATACGGAAACGGATAGAGCGCTTGCCAATAGCCAATATTCTTTCTCAATTCTTGGTATTGGGCTTTGTCTTCAGCGGTGTCACGATCGCGTAAACTTCCCACCATGAAAATGCCATCGAGATTGTCACCAACTCCCAAACGCATTACGCCATCAGTGAATTGTTCTGCGATCGACGGTTTCACACGATTCTGAAATTCGATGTGCCAGTGTGACCAAGCATCGCGATCTTGACCGAGTTGGTACAGTTCTTTTAGTGCAGGTGATCCCGCTGGTAATTCCGGACGAAAGAGCGGTTTTTGCACTTGAGGATTCATCGATCGAACACTATTAAAATCGCCCACATTCCATCCAAGAATCGATGCCGATCGCCAAGCGTAATAAGACTCAGGATGTTGACTTAGAACTTTTTGGAACAGTTTTGCAGCTTGATCATTGTTACCGATCGTTTGTGCCCATTTACCTGTCCAGAATCCCGCTTCGGCTGCAATTTCACTTGTGGGATTACTCGTTAAAATCGGCTCTGCCCATTGTCGAGCGAGTTTGATATTTCCAGCTTTGGCACTCTTTTGAGCGTATTCCCAGCGCATTTCTGCCGCAGCATCCGAATTTGCATACTGAGTTAGAACTAACTGACGCATTTGTGCTGCCGTTTTGTCGCTGTTCATTTTGTCGAGCATTTTTGATTTCTCAACTAAAGCAGCGGGGGCACGATCGGGGAAGTTCTGAATGACTTGATCGAGATACGCGATCGCAGTTTGTGGTGTACTTGCTAGATCTGCTAATCGCGTCAGAGCTAAACCTGCTTCTGGAGATTGTGGAAACTGTTGCACCATTTGACGATAGCGCTCAGTGGCTCCAGTTTTGCCGCTTAGATGCAATCCACGTGCCGATCGATAAGCGGTTAACGGAGTTTGAGGAGCGCGAGAATAGGCGATCGCGCCTTTGTCATAGACTTGATTTTCCCAATAGCCAAATGCGATCGCTTCCCAGTCGTCGGGCTTCAATTGATTGCCGAATTGTGACACTAATCGATCGAGTAATTCGGTATAGCCTTGCGAATCCATTCCGTATCGAGCCACCAGCAGCATTAACGGTAACTGTTTCGGATTTTGCTTTAATCGAGTGGTAGCAATTTCAACTGATCTCGGATGCGAAGGAAATTGCTGTAACGCTTGATCCCAGAACTTAGAATCTTTCCGTCCCAGAGTAAATAAAGCTTCAGCGGTTGCAGGCTCTTTCGGATATTGTTTTACAACTTCTTGCAACGTCTCTGTTGCTTCCTTCTGTTTCCCTGAAATTTCGTAAGCTTGGGCGCGTTTCACCCCAATTTGCGCCGCTAACACCGAGTAGCTTTTCTCTAAATCTTTCAGTTGATCTAGAGCCTTATCGCCTTGACCTTGAGCAATAAAATCCACTGCTAACAAATATCGGGCACGATCGCGCTCCAAAGTGGAACTCCCACCTTGAGCCACTTGTTTCAGTGCCGCACCTCGTTCATTTGCGGATTTAGTCACCAACGGACTAATCACAGGGCTAGAGGTTCCTACTCCACCCGACTGCGATTTATTAATCGACTGAAGCGAATCTACTACTCCAGAAGGCATTTGCGACACTTCTCTGAGTTTCTCGATCGGCAATAATGCCCCTGCGATTAACCCGATCGCGCCAGCTCCAGAGGCGAGGATCAACCAGAATTTCCGTTCCTTAAAGAGGGGCTTTCGCATTGGAGAGACTACCAGAACAAAGGGGCAATTTGTCGCAAACTGTAAGCAGTTATAGCAGAGTTTTAATACTTCTGAGACATAAATAGAATCTCAGTTTCAAATCGCACATTAGTCTACGGTTTCTAGCATTTTGATCGATACTGGAAATCAGACGTTAGAACCCACGGAAAGGGAAAGATTGGAATGAATGTAACAGTCACGGGAACTCCACTACTCGAATGGACAGGCGATGGATTAGCGATCGCACTCTTTGAAGGTGCAGAATTATCAGGCGATGTCGCGGCTTTGGATCAAAAATTGTCAGGCGCGATCGCAGATTTAATCGCAGATGTCGAATTCAAAGGCAAGTCAGGCAATACTGCATCGACCCGCATCGCAGGCAGCCCCATTCGCAAACTCCTCCTCGTGGGACTCGGTAAACCCGATACCTTTAATCTCGATGCGTTACGTCGATCGAGTGCCGCTGCTGCAAAATTAGCCAAACGCGAACGCTGTAAAACGATCGGAATGAGTTTCCCGATCTTCAACAATGATCCAGCCGGAACCACTCAATCGATCGTCGAAGGTATCGAATTAGCTCTATATAAAGATCTACGCTTCAAGTCAGAACCTGATGACAGCCCGAAAATTGAATCGATCGAGCTTCTCGGTTTGGCAGGTCAAGAAGCTTTGATCGAGAAAGCTCGTCAGATTTGCTCCGGAGTGTTCTTAGCGCGTGAATTAGTTGCCGCTCCTGCGAACTATGTCACTCCAATCACGATGGCTGAGACTGCATTAGCGATCGCGAACGAATACGGTTTAGACATTCAAATTCTCGAAAAAGAAGACTGCGAAAAGCTCGGAATGGGTGCTTTCTTGGGAGTCGCTCAAGCGTCAGATCTTCCGCCTAAATTCATTCACATCACTTACAGACCGCAAGGCACTCCCCGCAAGAAATTAGCCATCATCGGAAAAGGTCTGACATTCGATTCCGGTGGCTTAAACATCAAAGGGGCAGGAAGCGGCATCGAAATGATGAAAACCGATATGGGTGGCGCGGGTGCAACCTTTGGAGCCGTCAAAGCGATCGCACAATTGAAACCCGATGTCGAAGTACATTTCATCAGCGCTGTGACCGAGAACATGATCAGTGGTCGCGCAATTCATCCGGGCGATATTCTCACTGCCTCGAATGGAAAAACGATCGAGATCAACAACACCGATGCTGAGGGACGGTTAACGCTTGCGGATGCACTGGTGTACACCGAAAAATTGGGCGTTGATGCGATCGTCGATCTGGCAACTCTGACCGGAGCTTGTGTGATTGCTTTAGGCGATAACATTGCAGGCTTGTGGAGTCCGCATGATGAACTTGCGGATCAACTGCTCAAAGCGAGTGAACAATCAGGCGAAAAACTCTGGCGAATGCCGATGGAAGAAAAGTACTTTGAAAGTATGAAATCGGGCATTGCAGACATGAAGAACACTGGCGCTCGTGCAGGTGGCGCAATTTCGGCAGCACTGTTTCTGAAGCAGTATGTCAAAGAGACTCCTTGGGCGCACTTAGATGTTGCGGGACCTGTTTGGGCTGATAAAGAGAATGGCTACAATGGCGCAGGTGCAACAGGTTACGGAGTTCGACTGCTTGTAGATTGGGTACTCGCTCAATAATCTAGCGAATGTATAGGAGATAGGGATCGTTGCTTATCTCCTACAACATCAGGTCACTCATCTTCCGAATCACCAGGAACATACTCTAAGCAATCTCCTGGTTGAGCATCGTAAATTTTGCAGATTATCTCTAATACATTTTGTCAGATACTTTGAATCTCCAGAAGCGGTATCTCAAGCCTCGTAATCTTGTTGAGTGATAGTCAATGGCAAAAATTGCACATCCGATCGTAAAAAGTCCATTACGCTATCCCGGCGGTAAATCTAGGGCAGTCGATCGAATTCTGGCTCAGATGCCGAGTACGATCGCAGAATTTAGAGAGCCGTTTCTAGGAGGAGGATCAGTTTTCTTAGCTGTAAAATCAAGATTCGATCTATTGATTCGTCATTACTGGATTAATGATTTGAATCATGATTTGTATTGCTTTTGGAAATGCGCGAGAGACCAAAGTGATTTACTAATCGAAAAGATTCAACATTTAAAGCAAGACTTTTCAGATGGAAGAGTTTTATATGCTTACTTTAAGGACACAGCAAATAGTTCAACTGAGTTCGATCGAGCAGTTCGATTTTTCATCATGAATCGAATCACCTTTTCAGGGGTAATGGACTCAGGTGGCTATTCACAACAAGCCTTTGAAAAACGGTTTACAGGATCTTCGATCGAGAGATTAAAAGATATTCCTCCGTGCCTTTCGGAAGTAAAGATCACGCATGGCGATTACGAGAATTTGCTGTTTGAACCAGGAGTGGATGTCTTCCTTTTTCTAGATCCGCCTTACTTAAAAGCAACTAAATCAAAATTGTATGGAGTAAAAGGAGATTTACATACATCATTTGATCACGAAAGATTTGCTGATAATATGCAAAGATGTCCGCACAAATGGTTAATCACCTATGACGATTCGCCAGAGGTTAGAAGCCTTTTTAGCTTTGCTAAGATTATTGAATGGCAGCTTCAATATGGCATGAATAATTATGGACGCAATTCTGCGCCAAAAGGTAAAGAACTATTTATTAGAAATTACTAAGTGAGCAGTAATTCTTCGGGGATGCCTACACTCTCATCTAGTTGTGTATCAAATTTGAGGCTTGGACTAGACGTAATTCGGCTGGAAGCAGTATGTAATCGCATGGAAATATTCCAGCCATTTGAGAAACTTAGATTTACATAATTTTGCTTATTTTCTGCGTACACTGATTCGACAGGGAAAGAAGTATTGAATGTTTGTACTCTTAAATGATTTTGACGCTCATCAAAAATCACCTTATAGAAGTTTTTATTACCAGAGAGAAACATGAATAAATGATTTGCTTTTTCTGGTTGAGAACAGAGTTCATTAACAGTATCTGCAACAAGCTTACAAATTGGAAAATACAATTCAGATAAAACAAAGCCTGGATTAAGTTCTCGAAAATAGTGATGACCCTGAGCCGTTGTATTGAAATTTTCAGTAACTGATTGATAGCTATTTCTAAAGATTATGTCCTCCGGACTTTTCTTTAAGAAACCACAATGTTGTGCAGTTGAAGCTGGACGTTGATGTTTTATCGCTTTGTGATTGTGTTGATAGATAGATTGATCTCCCTACCATTCGTTGTAATTCTGATATCTGTGACATCTCCACGTTTTGCATCATCATCTGATAATCGATCGAGCGATCGAATCTGTTCATTTTCAGAGAGTTGCTCTATCAACCATTGTCTAACTCGTCGTGCTGCAAGTGCATAGTTTTGCTGCATGATCAGAGGCAAGTTTAGGTACTTTTGTCGATCGTTAGATTGAGCTTGTATCGTTCGTGGAGTGATTTGAACAGAATCGTTTGCTAGGTTCTGTTCAATCTCATCAAAAACAATGTACTCGAAGGCTCTGCCATTCCGATCAGATAAATTTGTCATCTTACAGCACAAAAGATTGAGAGCAGGTCAAAGCTTATCTCATCTAGGCTGCCCTACGATTAGCAACTTGTCTCCATCTGCTTCAATGTGGTTAACAGCATTTCTCGAATCGGTAGCAAGTTCTTATAAAGCTGCATTCCCGGTGAAAGATCTTGAAGAATCGATGCAAGCCCGATCGCACTTTCTGGATAGTCTTTCAACATCATCAATGGATAGCGATACGTCCGAATCGTGAATAAGATCCAGTTCGATCGTGCTAATCGTCTCACACTCTGTCGCTCTACTCGAATCCAAAGATCATCCGGTGTTAGCTCTACAGATTTAGTGTTGGAATGGCTTTGATGTCCTAGATAAAGTTCTGGAGTCTCAACAATGCTCCAATTGATGCGGAATACAGGACGATCGACTTTTAATCGATCGAACAATCGATCGACTGGATTCCCTAACTGCTCTGGATAGTTCGGCACAGGTTGATGAATTTGAATCATCGGATTACCGAGCTTTTCGAGTAATCGCCATCGCAACGGAAAACAAAGAGATGCAGCCGCGAGAATGTATCCTCGATCGCTAGGTCTCATCAAACAGAAATCTTCTTGAACTAATCGACCCGCTAAATCCAAAGGTTCAAACTGATCAATATTCCACGTTTGATCAGTCGCTTTTACTTTGATTGTTTCGGCAGTACGATCGTACAATTCTGGAAACTGCTGCGATAGATGTTCTAACAATAAATCGAGAACTTCCTGCTGTGCATTTTGTGTGTTCGGCAAACTTGCAAACACTTCTGAATGAATTGTTTCTAGTAGCTCTGTTTTTCGTTGCACATATGAACTGAACTGATCATCGATCTCAATCCAATCTTCGATTCTCAAGGGTTTCAAACTCAGGGCTAAAGTTCGATCGCCTTCTGCAAACGGGAAATAGAGACGCTGTGAGTTCCTCATAAAAATCAGAAAACAACGATCGACTACACTTAAAGAATATCTTCGTTGTCGAGCCACTGCTATGACTTCGTATTCTCCTACTGATTTGTATTTCCCGGACAGCGATGGTCAACCGATGGCAGACAACACCGAGCAGTTTAATTGGATCGTGCTGATTAAAGAGAATCTAGAAATTCTTTTTGCGGATGATCCAAACGTCTTCGTCGCGGGTGATCTGCTTTGGTATCCGATCAAATCTCAAAACGTTCGGGGTGTCGCTCCTGATGCTTTAGTGGCATTCGGACGACCCAAAGGAAGACGCGGATCATACAAGCAATGGGAAGAAGACAATATCCCGCTGCAAGTCGTCTTTGAGATTCTTTCGCCCAGCAATACAGATGCAGAGATGGCGAAAAAATTTGAGTTTTATCAAACTTACGGAGTCGAGGAGTATTATCTGTACGATCCCGATCGTAAAATTCTCAAAGGCTGGATTCGTCAAGGTTTTCAACTCGTCGAAATTCAACAGATGAATGGTTGGATCAGTCCTCGTCTCGGAATTCGGTTTGAACTCACTCCACAAAACCTAACGATTTATCGACCGGATGGAGAGCGCTTTCTGAGTCCGATCGAACTCAGTCAACGCGCAGAACAGGAACGGCTTCGCGCAGAACAGGAACGGCTTCGCGCAGAACAAGAACGACTTCGCGCCGATCGACTAGCTGAATATCTCCGATCGATGGGCATCGATCCCGATCAAATTCCCGACTAGGACTTGTCGAGACCCGCGACCTCGTACAATGATGATTCATTGAATTTTCTCCACAATCCTTATGTCTGGTGACTACCTAGAGCGGATTTTGAATGCCCGTGTGTATGATGTTGCCCAAGAAACGCCGCTCGAATTTGCGCCCAATCTGTCGGCTCGGCTCAACAATCGAGTGCTGCTAAAACGCGAGGATATGCAGTCGGTGTTCTCGTTTAAGCTGCGGGGTGCGTATAACAAAATGGCGCAGTTGTCGCCTGATATTTTGGCTCAGGGAGTGATCGCGGCTTCTGCTGGAAACCATGCTCAAGGAGTCGCGCTTGGAGCAAAACGGTTAGGGACAACAGCGATTATTGTGATGCCTGTGACGACTCCGCAAGTGAAAATTGATGCGGTTCGATCGCGCGGTGGTCAAGTCGTTTTACATGGAGATACCTATGACGATGCTTACGCTCACGCGCGTCAGCTAGAAGCAGAAAAAGGTCTGACATTTGTGCATCCGTTTGATGATCCGGATGTGATTGCGGGACAGGGCACGATCGGGATGGAAATTCTGAGACAGTATCAGCAACCGATTCATGCTGTATTTGTTGCGATCGGGGGCGGCGGTTTAATTTCTGGAATTGCCGCTTACATCAAACGTTTGCGACCTGAGACGAAAATTATCGGAGTTGAGCCTGTAGATGCAGATGCAATGACTCGATCGCTCAAAGCAGGACAACGAATCAAACTCCCAAATGTAGGCTTATTTGCAGATGGGGTCGCAGTTCGAGAAGTTGGAGCAGAAACATTTCGACTCTGCCAACAGTATGTCGATGAAATGATTCTGGTCGATACGGATGATACTTGTGCGGCAATCAAGGATGTCTTTGAAGATACTCGATCGATTCTTGAACCTGCGGGAGCATTAGCGATCGCAGCAATGAAAGCTTATGTAGAACGTGAACAAATCACCGATCAAACATTGATTGGAATTGCTTGTGGCGCAAATATGAACTTCGATCGACTGAGATTCGTGGCAGAACGGGCAGAACTTGGAGAACGAAGAGAAGCCATTTTTGCAGTGACAATTCCCGAAGAACGCGGTAGTTTACGGAAGTTCTGTAGTTTACTCGGTGCAAGAAATATCACGGAGTTTAACTATCGAATTGCAGACGAAAAGACGGCTCATATCTTTGTAGGAATGCAAATTTCAGGTCGATCGGATGCGGCTCAAATGGTTAGAACGTTTGAGAAAAATGGATTTAAGACGCTTGATCTCACTGATGATGAATTTGCCAAATTACATTTGCGGCACATGGTGGGGGGTCGATCGCCGTTAGCTGAACACGAAGTCCTATATCGGTTTGAATTTCCTGAACGTCCAGGAGCGCTGATTCGATTCCTCACTTCGATGCGTCCGGATTGGAATAT
>JADEXW010000736.1 GCA_015206935.1 Pseudanabaenaceae cyanobacterium LEGE 13415
GCTGTAACGAGCGTACTGAATTCTGGATTTGCAGCGGCGATATCCACGATCGTTTTAGGTTGAGCGGGTCGAGTGGCAACGGGATTAGCTGCTAATTTCTTGATCCAAGCCTGTCTAACTGGATCACAATCTTCGAGCGCACGTTTGACGATCAAGTTTTCTTGATACACCTTTTGCTGCTCAGGCGTGAGAATGGATAGCGTTTGAGCTTCCAACCTGCGGAGATTTCTATCCATTTCCGCGTTTTGTTCCGGAGTGGGGTCACGTCGAACATTATCACGGCGAACAGCCCTGAAGATGGCTCCATTTTTCGCGTTGGTTTCATCAAAAAATCGCTGATACGCTGCCTTTTGCTGTGGAGTGAACTCGATTCCTTTGAACTCAGAATAGATGCCCTCGCTAGTCCAGGCGGAGCAAGACTTCTCAAATCGCGTTGGAACTCTATTTTGAGCTTGAACGCTCTGCTGCACCGTTGCACCAACCAGAGCAGAGAGCAGAAACATCAGTCCGATCGTTTGAGCCGATTTAGATAAAGAAGTGAGTTTCATAGCAGTGAAAATCTCCAAAAGATTGAGAGAGCGTTGTGCTTGATTAGCTTACGAAGTGAGAGTGCGATCGGATGAATCTTGTTTCCGATATCGCTCGTTTCTGTGCAGTATTCTAGCCAGCCATACGTCTGCAAAGTAGTCCTGTGAGGCATGAAAAAACATGACCTGGGTCATGGTCAGTTCCTTGAACAAATGCAGTATAGTCAGAGCGATTAAAGTCGCTGCTGCACCTTACTGCTCATTCACTATGGTTTTTTTACGATCGCTTCCCCAATTCTTTCGGTCTTGCGAATGGATCTTTCTGATTGCTCATCTCGGAATGTTACTGAGTACATCGGGTCACAATTTAGCGATCGTACTTTTCAGTTGCAGCATCCTGTTTCTCCTGAGTTTGATGTTTCCCCTGCATCGTCCTCAATGGCAACGCCTCAGCTACATTGTTCTTGGAACGATTACGGTGCTAGGTGCAGGCTTATTTGGTGTGAATCTCGGATTGTTTTTACAAGTGTATGCGGCGAAAAGTTACTTTCTCCTTGGACGACGAACTGCGATCGCTCTAGCTGTCCTTACGGCAATTCCTTGGGCACTGACTGAATATATAAAAGAATCCCGCTCAGAGCGAGTCATGCAGGTGGATTCGATCGGTCTAGATTCAAACGATCCGATTCGGTTTGCAATTTTTACAGTAGCTATCTATGCCGCTGCTAGTTTTTTCACTCTGATGCTCAGTCACATGATTGTGATGCAGCAGAAGAAAGATCAGCAAATTGAGGAACTATCAGAACAAGTCGAATCCCTCGCAGCAACATTGGAGCGTACCCGGATTGCTAGGGAAATTCATGATTCTTTGGGGCATACATTGACTGATTTAGATACTCAGCTTGCCGTCGCGCAAACACTACGATCGCACAATCTAACCCAAGCGTTTCAAGCTGTTGACATTGCAAAACAACTCGCTCGGCAATGTATTGAGGAGGTCAGTCAAGCAATCAGCCGAATGCGGGAATCTGACTTTGATCTCAATCAAGCCTTAATTGCTCTGTTGGAACAATTGAGACAGACTTCCAGTCTAAAAGTAGAGTGGAAAGTTGATCTTCCAACTCTCCCCATCTATCAAAGCTATCAAATCTATTGCTTAGTCAAAGAGGCATTGATGAACGTGCAGAAACACGCTAAAGCATCTCACATTCAATTTTCTGCCCATCAAACTGATCAGGGGATTACGATCGCTCTAATAGATGACGGCATTGGGTTCGACAAGAATACTTTTACGCCCGGATTTGGGCTTCAGGGTATGATGGAGCGTGTTCAACTCCTCAGCGGTCAGTTTGAGCTTCAAACTGAACCAAATAAAGGCACTCAGATTTATATTACGCTCCCGCTATGATTCGACTGCTATTAGCAGATGATCAAGAGATTTTCCGGCAAGGATTGGCAACAATGCTCTCCGTTGAGCCAGACTTGGAAATTGCAGGACACGCGGCGAATGGTCAAGAAGCGATCGAGTCCGCAAAACGACTCCAACCGCACGTCATTTTGATGGATGTGCAAATGCCAATCTGCAATGGTGTACAAGCAACTCAAATCATTCATGACTGCTATCCGTGGATTCGGATTCTAGTCCTGACCACCTTTGATGATGATGAGTACATTCTCCAATCGCTACAAGTTGGAGCATTAGGTTATCTTCTTAAACGGACACCCGCGCCTGAGATTGCAGCAGCGGTTCGATCTGTGGCACAGGGATATAGTCAACTGGGTCCTACGATCGCAACAAAAGCCTTCTCTCAACTCAAAACCCCTGCTTGTACCCCTGTGCCGAGTTCGTTGAGTAAACGAGAAATCGAAGTGTTGAAACTCGTGGGTGAAGGTAAAAATAATACGGAAATTGCCCAAAAACTCTATTTAAGTGAAGGGACGGTAAAAAATCACGTCACGCAGATTTTAGGCAAATTGGAAATGCGCGATCGAATTGCCGCTGCACTCTGGGCACAACGTCATCTGCTTTGAGACGCGATCGAGTCCGTTCAATTTATGACGGAATGTTTCAACCTGTAACAGCGATCGCATTC
>JADEXW010000737.1 GCA_015206935.1 Pseudanabaenaceae cyanobacterium LEGE 13415
CAGGATGCCTGTGAGGAGGTTTATGATCCGATAGAGTTGCTTCTTGATCGGATCGAGGTATCCGCTAACCCTGATCCAAAAGTGCAGTCGATAATCCGGCGTTTGTCTGCTGTCACCACAGCAGGAGAGAGTGGCTTCGACGATATCGTTCGCCGTTCGCTGGGGTTTTTCCGGCGTAGGGAAGCTAATGCTTTGGGGGCGGACAAATGGCTAGAACGTCGCCGAACCGCGCTCAGGGCTGCCGAGGAACAACTGGAAGATCCGCCCGTTCTTGATTGGCAACGGGAAATTGCTGTCCG
This sequence comes from Pseudanabaenaceae cyanobacterium LEGE 13415, assembly GCA_015206935.1. GTDB lineage: Bacteria > Cyanobacteriota > Cyanobacteriia > Leptolyngbyales > Leptolyngbyaceae > Leptolyngbya. The sequence goes on from JADEXW010000737.1 coordinate 300, forward strand.
CAATGGTGTTCCGCCAAGGCTGATCGAAAGATTGGTCGAGGCGTTTGATCATGCGCCAGTTGAAAAGACGGCTACCGAGGACTGGATCAACTGGCTGCTGGATATAGTGGCCGAACATCCTTTGGATTTGACGATCTTCGTCAGGGAAACAGCTCTTGAGTCCGTTTTCGGCCGCGCCTACACGAATACAACAATACCTAAGGCCACCGCTAAGCGGATATTGGGAGCGCTCAAGACGTTGGTTTCAATGTGGTGCGCAGGACGCACGCTGGTCGAGATCGAGGCTTGGCTTCTCGCGTTCATTCGGAAGCACGAAGGAGAGGTCAAACAGCGAGCAAACCAATCCTCAACAGCACAACGGGCTCGCCGCTTCGCCATACGCATCGCCCCTGATCTCGGCTTTCTGTGTGGCGTGCTTGGGCAGATCGCCGCTTACAAGAACGCTGAAGAGGGCGGGGTTTCACTTCCCGTGGTTGATATGTTGCCACAGATGGTAAGAGTTGGGGATCATGATCGTCATCATACGGCCTTAAGACAAATGACAACAAACGCCTCGCGGGTTGAGACTTTTGGAGCATATGTTTCATTGCGTGGGTCATTCAAGGCGGGTGCATCCGCCGAAATGGATGTTGTACGAGACGAGGTTACTACGGCAATGTTGCTCCAGTCATTCACGGATTTGGACGACGAGGAATAGGCGTCAAAACGATCCAAGCGCCGATTGCTCCATTTCAGACAGTGACTTGTAGTGAATGTCGGTATCGGTAGTTGCACGTCCCCGCAACCAGAATACTCTAAATAATACCGACACTTACAAGCCGCCTCTCGAGGCGGCTTTTTGCTGTCCAGATTTTAACTCAACACCAACTCAACAAAACGGCCCTCGGCCAGTTGCGCGGAGGGGTGGCACGGGCGAAAAAACCTGCCGGAAAGGACAGTGGCATGGCCGACAGTCTCACGCCGGAAGCCCGGTCGCAGAACATGGGAACCAGCTTACTGCGCCGGATCCTCGTAAGGTCCAAGGAACCGAACCCCGTTGAAGTGGATCAGATGGGAGGGCGCATCTGCGACCCACACCTCGGTCTCCCATGCGATTTCAGTAAGGTAGCGCCCCATGATGGTCTTGCTCGGAAAGGCTGTCACATAGACCAGCCCGGCCGTTGATCCGGCAAACAGCTTGGCAAGCTCGGCATGTCGCTTGCCATCGACCGGGCCGTGACTGGTCACGGATTCGACCAACAGCAGCCAGTTGCGTTCGGTGTAGTGAAGCACCACGTCTGGCATCTTGCCGTGCGAATCCACGTCTACGCCCAACTCCGACAGCAAAGGGGCGTCGAAGTATCCCCACTTGTCACCCGTGTCACCGGCGTAGACCAGCAGACTACCAGGCGCAAAGCGTGGGGCGAAGTCCTCAATTATAGCCCTGATCAGTTCGCTATGATCGCCAGGGCTGAGGGTGATTTCCTTTCCGGGCGCGATCTCAACGGGGATGCGGTTTTGTTCGCGGGCCATGGCGTAGCGCGCAACTAGCGTCTCTCGCTCGGCGAGATACGCGATCAGGTTGTCATGCCAAGCATGCGTTCCGAAGGTCCGCAGCAAGGCCAGCGCAGCCGGTTCGATCTGGTAAACTGCCTTTGGGCTATTCACCGGCCGGTCAGGCTTATCAGGATTGTAGACGGCAATACCTGCATCGCAGAATTGGTGCATGGTTTGGCGACGGAATGTCTCTCGCGTATTCGGCGCATATTCCTTGCCGTAGTGCGCGCGCGCCCAATCCATGATCGGCGTGATGCCCACGAGAGGGTTCGTTGCGTCGGCCCAAGCCTTGTCTGGCTTAAGGTCCAACAGCGCCAGGAGTGAGAGCGCAGAGCGTTCGTTCTGCTGCGCTCTCGGCAGTCCCAATGCGATGATGACCTGCTGCGCGGCCTCGATGTGGTTGTTCTTCTCGTTCATGCTGCCAAGGATCCGAACTTGGCATCGATCTGGAATTGGGTAAGCGTTTCCTGCTGCATGGCCCACTCGCCAAGCCGGATTAGGGCGTCGCGGCTAAGATACTTCATTTGCTTGAGGTCAGTTGCGTTGACTTGGGTATGCCCGTTGAAGCGCCGGAAATGCTCATCAACCGCAGTGGTGTTCAAAAATACGACCAGCCCACGCGCGAGGGCTTCTGGCAGTCCGCGTTTATCCTCGTAGAACAGGTTCATGTGGTTTTCGAAGCCCAGCACGGAGTGATCGCCGAAGGCCGCTGGATCAACTAAACTCGCTACAACACGTCGCTTTTCCTCCTTCGAAGAAAATCGACGCACCACACAATAAAAC
>JADEXW010000738.1 GCA_015206935.1 Pseudanabaenaceae cyanobacterium LEGE 13415
CCGCACATTCTGAAGCTGGCGGCTGACTATCCTGAAGTGCAGTTTTTCCACTGTGGCGCATTGTACGATGCTGCAAAACATCCGAAAAATGTGGGTAGCTACTTCGGATACATTGACGAAGCTCAATATGTGGCAGGTGTTGTGGCAGGTCATATGAGTAAATCTGGAAAGCTCGGATTCGTTGCAGCAAAACCCATCCCCCAAGTACTGCGGAACATCAATAGTTTTACTCTCGGTGCAAGAAGTGTGAAGCCGAATATCACGACTCAAGTAATTTTTACTGGAGACTGGTCACTTCCCGTCAAAGAAGCTGAAGCCACCAATAGCTTAGTTGACCAAGGTGCAGACGTGATTACCTGCCACGTAGACAGTCCCAAAGTGGTAATGGAAACCGCAGAGAAACGAGGAGTCTTCTCATCGGGCTATCACGCGAATCAATCCTCGATCGCGCCTAAAGGCTATCTCACGGGAGCCGAGTGGGATTGGACAAAGGTGTATTCTAACTATGCCAAGATGCTTCAAGAAGGGAAAACGCTGATGAATGGCGGCATTCCTCATTTGCTCAGAGGCGGATACAAAGATGGATTTGTGAAAATTTCCCCGTTTGGTTCTGCGGTGACAGCAGAAGCGAAAAAAGCAGCAGAGGGTATCATCGCCCAGATGCAGACTGGCTCATTGATTGTTTATCGCGGCGGACTGAAGGACAATACCGGAAAGGTGGTAGTTCCAAAAGGAAAAGATTTTGGTGCAACCGCGATCGAGCTTGAATCAATGAACTGGCTGGTCGAAGGCGTAATCGGCAGAACTGCTTAGAATGTCACAGCCACCGCTACACTCATAAACGTGGTTAGCGGTGGCAACGATGAACTTAGTCGATTTAATGACCGGATTAGGAATTGGATTTGTCGGGGGCTGGTTCGTCAATCGGAAGAAACCCGATCGACAATCTGAACTCGCATATCGATCACTCCTCGAACAAGCTCAATTCAAAGCCGGATTTCTAGCCCGAACTTCTCACGAATTACGATCGCCTTTAAACGGCATGATCGGCGCTCATCAGTTAATCCTTGCAGATCTGTGTGAATCGCCAGAAGAAGAACGCGAATTCATCGAGCAAGCAAATGAATCTGCGTTGAAAATGGTGAAGTTGCTCGATGAAGTGATCAACATTTCTAAAGTCGAATTCGGGACAGGCAAACTGGACTTAAAAGCGGTTTCCGTTTCAGATGTATTTGATAATGTCCTTGCTCTAACTCATCTGTTGGCAGCGAATCGCAATTTACCATTTCAGATTGTGACTCCAGAACCAGATTTTGAAGTGCTGTGCGATCGCAAATCACTAGAACAAGTGTTAACGAGTTTAATCAGCAGCGCGATCGCAACCATGTCAGATGGAACGCTAAAACTTTCTGCTCAGGCAGATTCTAATTTTGTCTATATCGATTTAGAAGACGAACGCCCGATCGAGGTTTGGCGAGACGCGATCGACTTATTGAAAAAAGATGCTCCCCCCGATTTAGAACCACCATCATTAGGCTTCAGCTTATTGCTCAATCAGAGCTTAATAGAGTTGATGAATGGTCGGTTAGAATTCGTGAAGATGCCGATCGGATCAGAGGAAAAAACGACTCAAATCCGATGTACGCTCCCTCGAAGTGCAAGTTGACTTGTCAGAATGGATACTTTCATCGGTACAACACTCTCAAACGGCAAATACACCTTGCAAGAAGAAATCGGTCAAGGTGGATTTGGGGTGACTTATAAAGCGATTCACCACTTTCTGGATCAAATCGTGGTGATTAAAACGCTGAATGAATCTCTGCGATCGCAGTCGAATTTCCCCGATCTCCAGCGCAAATTCCAAGATGAAGCCCGTCGGCTGGCGATGTGTGTGCATCCCAACATTGTGCGTGTAAGTGATTTCTTCATCGAGAACGATCGGGCTTACATGGTGATGGATTACATTCCTGGTCAGACTTTAGACGATTTGGTGTTTCCCGATCGACCGATGCCAGAATCCGTTGCCGTTCATTACATTCGACAAATCGGTTCTGCACTTCAAGTGGTTCACCGCAATGGATTACTGCACCGAGACATCAAACCTCAAAACATTATCCTGCATGAGAAAACACAGGAAGCAATCTTAATCGATTTCGGAATTGCACGAGAATTCACACCCAATTCAACACAAACACACACGCAAATGATGTCGGTCGGATATGCACCGATCGAACAGTATTTTGCTCAAGAAAAACGGAGTCCTGCAAGTGATGTGTATGGGCTTGCAGCAACACTTTACGCATTAGTCACAGCAAGCGTTCCAACTGCATCAATTTTACGGGATCATGAACGAATGCCAGAACCGCGAGAAATTGTATCCTCGATCAGTCCGGGAGTGAATCAGGCAATTCTGCGAGGAATGGCAATGCAAGCCAGTCTACGACCTTCTACGATCGAGGAATGGCTCGCTCTATTGCCTGAAGGTTCCCCATCCTTCCACATGACACAACCCCCGAAGGCAGCAACCCCAACTGCTGAGACGGTGATGTTCACTTCTAAACCTGAGCCGACAAAGCCCGGATTACGGGTAATCTGGCTACTTGCGGCATTATCTGGCT
>JADEXW010000158.1 GCA_015206935.1 Pseudanabaenaceae cyanobacterium LEGE 13415
AACCAAGCCCCTGAAAATCAAGCTCGAGAACGCGCCACTTATGCTCCTTATGTTCCAACTCATGAAGCAGTCGTCAATCGAATGCTGCAAATTGCCAACGTCAATAGCAATGATGTCGTTTACGACTTAGGGAGTGGAGATGGACGAATCCCGATCGCTGCGGTTCGACAGTTCAATGCTAAAAGAGCCGTCGGAGTCGATATCAATCCGGTGCGAGTGCAGGAAGCAAAGCAGAACGCCCAGCAAGCAAATGTTACTGATCGGGTTGAATTTCGCCAGGAAGACTTGTTTAAGACCGATTTCAGAAATGCAACAGTTGTAACGCTCTATCTTTTGCCAGATGTCAATTTACGGCTGCGTCCGAGGCTGTTGAGCGAACTGAGACCAGGAACGCGCATTGTTTCTCATGCGTTTGATATGGGCGACTGGAAACCGGAACGAGTGGAAAACGTAGACGGACGCACAATCTATTACTGGACTGTTCCGGAGAATGTACCTGCGAATCTAAAACAGTAATGTTTTTTGAGCTTGTCACTTTCCAGTCACATTTGATCTGAACACTAAAGATAGTGCAGCACACCGCATTACAAATTTACAAACCAAAGATTTTAACAATGGAGGAAAAACAATGGCACTGATGAAATTTGATGAACTCTATCCGAACTATCGCGACACTTCTTCTGATAGCTTCGATATTGATGACTTGAAGCAATTCAGCGTTTATGCAGATGGAAATGACAAAGTGGGTTCTGTGTCGGATATCTTAGTGGATACCGCTGATGGAAGAATTCGCTACTTTGTGGTTGATACGGGCTTCTGGGTCTTCGGTAAGAAAGTTCTACTTCCGGTGGGTCGTGCCAGCATTGATTACAATGACAAACGCATCTATGTCAACAGCATGACTAAACAGCAGGTCGAAGATTTGCCGAACTTTGATGAACTCGATAAAGTTGATTACGACTACGAAGAGCAAGTTCGCAATGTCTATCGCCCCGCTGGATTTATCCCGGCTGCAACAACAAATCAAACCGTCGATCGAGACCACTACCAATACAATCAGGATGCCGATTTGTATGATTTAAGCGATCGTAATCATCAAGGATTGAAGCTCTACGAAGAACGCTTGCTGGCAGATAAAAAACGTCAGAAAACCGGAGAAGTGTCGATCGGGAAGCATGTTGAAACTGTAACTGCTCGTGCAACGGTTCCAGTAGAAAAAGAGCGCGTGGTTATCGAGCGAAGTGCGCCGACTCAAACCTCACCTGTGAATGCAGGCGAAGCATTTCATGATCAGCAAGTTGCTCATGTCGATGTGTACGAAGAAACGCCTGACATTCGCAAAGAAGCCTTTGTGCGCGAAGAAGTTCGGGTGAGAAAAGAAGTTGAGCAAGATACTGTCACCGCAGAAGAGACGATTCGACGGGAAGAGTTGGATATCAATACTCAAGGACGACCGACTGTCAAACGTTAACAGACAAGTGTGTTCGCTCCAGATCGATCAAAGGCTTGCATTGGGGATGGTGCAAGCCTTTTCTTATGGCGCTAGAATTAAAAATGGAACATTAGTATCAAACAATGGCAAAGCAAGAAGAGCCTTTATCAGGTGAAGCACTCATTAAAGAAGTTTGTCGGCGGATTCGAGTTGCTCGAAGCTATTGGGATGCTCATAACAATGCTGCTTGCCGTGGAGAGCGAGAACGGGCATTGGCATTGTATAACACACTGACAAAAGAGCAAAAAGACCAGATTCCGCAAGAGTTGAGAGTTTGGTTACGTTACCGGAGTGAAAAATACTTTGGAGCGCACCAAACACCGCCCAAATCAAAGCGTAAACCAAAATCGTCTAAGTGATCAATTTTCCCTGAATCCACACAGTGCTACTTGTCCAAAGTACTGTTTGATTCAATAAACGAGTTGAGAAAAGCTGTTGAATTTGGGTGATTTCTGTCGCAGTTAAATGCTCCGCTAACTGATCAATATAAGAGAGTTGATCGACATTTTTCGTAAACCATCGATCGATTAACGATTGCGATAAATACATCTCTGTCTGCGTCTCTTCAGCCTGTATTTCAACCTCAAAGCCTGCTTGCTGAAAGTACTGTTGTAAGTTTTGAACTGTCCAATTCAGTTTTGGATCATCTGAAGCAGAGTAAATTGCTTCTTCTGCTTGTTGCCATCGATCGTATAATTTCGGTTTCACCCAGTTCGGATCAGCTAGTTTATACAATCGTTGTGCAGCACTCGACAATGACTCTGCCAGAACAATTCGATTCTCTGAAGTCATCAATGTTGATAGCAATTGAATCATGCTCGCCTTATCAGGTTCAGCATAAAGCACATTGCGTCCAATGATGCGATCGAACTTCAGCGATCGAGGTAATTCTTGAACAATCACAGGACGACGTAATTCAGGTAATGACTGAATCTGCTCATTCAATGCACTCAACTCTTTCTCAGTTCGGGCATAGCTATACACTCCACCTTCAGGAACTTGGCGAATGGCTTCCCAAGTAAGTAATCCACTTCCCGCATTGAGATCCAGGATGAGATGATGTCGTTGCGGTTGTGCCAAAGTAAAAATGCGATCGCGAATTGTTCCCAGCTTTTCTCCGACTTGACTCAAAGATCGAGCAATCCAGCGATCGACACTCGAATTTGCTGGACTCATGGTTAAGCGTTCAGGCATTTCAATTCCTTCTACTAAAGCTGCGAGTTGTGCCTCTCGATCGCGCTCTACTTTGTCTCGAATGGTCGCTTCAAAGCCTTGTTCTGAAGGTTGATAAAAGATTTGTCCCCGCAAGCTACTGGGTAGATATTGTTGAGCGACCCAATGATCTCGATAGGCATGAGGATAGAGATAACCTGCACCATGACCAAAGCCTTCTCGATCGCGATTCGAGTCACGCAGATGCAATGGAACTTCTGACTCTCGTTCTCGCTCAACCGCAGACAGCGCGTCAAAAAAACCCATCACACTGTTTGATTTAGGTGCAGTTGCAAGATAAAGCGTTGCCTGTGCTAGTGGATAGCGTCCTTCTGGCATTCCGACTCGATCGAACGCCGCAGCACAAGCATTTACAACGACAACCGCATTCGGATCAGCCAATCCAACATCTTCACCCGCTAAAATCAGCATTCGTCGAAAGATAAAACGCGGATCTTCACCTGCATACACCATTCGAGCTAACCAATAGAGTGCAGCATTCCGGATCTGAGCCGCGCAAACTCTTGATAAAAGCACTAATGATATCGAAATGAACATCGCCTTCTTTGTCGTAGAGAACGGCTCTTTGTTGAATCGATTCTTCTGCGATCGCTAAAGTGATCCGAATCTTTCCTTTACTCGGCGGTGTCGTTTCCACCGCAAGTTCTAACGCATTTAACAGCGATCGAGCATCTCCATTCGCAACATTGATCAAATGCTCGATCGCGTCTGCATCAATCTGAATGTTGCGAGTTCCATAGCCTCGTTCTGGATCATGCAAAGCTTTTTCAATCACTTGCTTCAAGTCCTCAGCATTTAATGGCTTCAGTTGAAATAACCGCGATCGACTCACTAACGCTTTATTCACTTCAAAGTAAGGATTTTCAGTCGTTGCACCAATCAGAATCACTGTCCCATTTTCAACCCAAGGTAACAACGCATCTTGTTGAGCTTTGTTAAATCGGTGTACTTCATCGACAAACAGAATCGTTCGTTGGTTCGATTGTTTTCGTCCTTGAGCAACTGCGATCGCATCTCGAATGTCTTTAATTCCAGCCAAAACCGCATTGATTGCAATGAAATGAGCTTGCGTCGTATTTGCAATGATCTGAGCTAAAGTTGTCTTTCCAGTTCCCGGTGGGCCATATAAAATCAGTGAGGATAATTGATCCGCTTGAATCGCACGACGTAACAAGCGTCCTTGACCCACGATCGCACTTTGCCCGATGAATTCATCGATCGTTCTAGGGCGCATTCGAGCAGCGAGAGGAGCATCAGTGTTCACGGTAGATCATGGGCAACTTTGCAAAACAAATCCTAGCGTACAAGGTACGATTAGAAAATCAGAGCTTAATCGATCCTGAAATCTATGAAATTCTGGTCTATCACCCTGGCAACTTCACTGCTCTCTAGTTTGCTAATTTCAGGCACAAGAGCAGTCGCACAGACTCCTTTACCCTCCGCCCAACCCAATACACCCGCTGGCTGTCTTTCAGGCTATCCAGACGGCACATATCGCGGCGATCGACCAATGACCCGGTACGAATTTGCCGCAGGACTCAACGCCTGTTTCCAGCAAATCGATCAAACCCTTCGCCTCAATCGCGAACAGCTTGCCACAAAAGAAGACTTCGATCGCTTAATTCAACGCCAAAGAGAATTAAACGATCAGCTACGAGGATTAAGCGATCGACTCGATATCTTATCGGAATAACTCCAAGGAGTGAGGGCATCCCAGTAGACTTCAATCATGATCGAGCGATCGTATCGTTAGGAAACGTACTGTGATGAGTCAAACCACTAGCGCTGATCCACTGGTCGATAAAGTGGTCGAAACTGAGTACCCGATCGAGTCTGTGTTTCAAGATCGTTGGAGTCCCCTAGCGTTTGCTGATCGACCTGTTGAACCTGAAAAACTGGGTAGTGTACTTGAAGCCGCAAGATGGGCAGCCTCTTCGTACAATGAGCAACCGTGGAGTTTCATTGTTGCAACGAAAGACAATCCAGCAGAGTTCGATCGCTTACTCAGTTGTTTAGCAGAAGGTAATCAAGAATGGGCAAAAGATGCACCTGTGCTGATGATTTCTGTTGCTAAATTGCATTTTGAGCGGAATGGAAAAGAGAATCGTCATGCGTTTCATGATGTTGGAGCAGCAGAGGCAAACTTAGCTGCTCAAGCGACCGCACTTGGACTATATGTACATCAAATGGCGGGCTTTGATGTTCAGAAAGCAAAAGAACTCTACAATATTCCAGAAGGCTATGATCCGGTTGATGCGATCGCGCTCGGTTATCTTGGTGATCCGCATCAATTATCTGATCGATTGCAACAAAGACTTGCTGCACCTCGATCGCGCAAACCGCTGAAAGATTTTGTGTTTACTGGAAGCTGGCAGCAATCCTCACCGCTGATTTAATGTTGAAACCCCCTTCGTCGATCGCAACAATGAAGGGGGTTTTTAGGTTTTGTTATAACTTTGTTTTAAGGAATTCTAGTTGCTTGCATCCGTTCGCTTCGGGTCTTCTACACCTCTTAATCGATTCCAAAGCGGATATTCAATCTCAGTCTTCGGCACATACCAGTGATCCGCTGTTGCTTCCATGTTGCCCATTGCGGTAATTTCTTTCCGTTCTGGGTCTTTCAAGTCAATGTATTTTGCACCTTGCTCCAGACGGGAACCTTCAGGCAAAATCACGATCTGTGTTAATTCATCAGTTGCGAAATCGCTCAGATAGCTATGAAGCTCTTTAATCTGTTCTGCTGTTAGAGAATCATTCACAGCATCAGACTGTTGCAGTCCATGATTTTGACCTGCTGTTGGATTCGGATTGAGATCCTTTTGCCATTCATCCGCTTTCTGATCCGTGGGTCGTCCTACTTTTTGCTGTTGAGCCATTATATTGTTCCTTGCCTTAGTTCACTGTGTTTATTCTGAAGGCAATAGATCAAGGATGAATGTCTCAAAGGGCTTATTTCAGACTGATTTCTCACAGTTAAAATCTACCCCGCGTATCTTTAAAGCGATCGATGAGATTGCTGTACTAAATATAGTCATAACGATCGAAAGTCGGAGAAGTTGATTGTGAAAATTCCACCAGAAATTACTTATCGCGGGGTTGAAAAGTCGAATGCGATCGAGTCTTTAATTCACGAGAAGATTGCGAAGCTAGAACGCGCTTGCGACCATATTAATAGTTGTCATATCGTGATCGAGAAAGAGCAAGACCGTCCGCGCGATCGCTCTCCTTACCGAGTTCGGCTCGATATCACGGTTCCTCCGAGTCATGAGCTTGCAGCGGAAAGCACGATGCACAATCAAAGCCGTTATGTTGAGCTAGATACGGTTGTCCGGGATGCGTTTGACAAGGCATGGCGACAGCTCAGAGATCTATCAAAACAACAGCACGAGTTTGATCAAGGCAGAGATAATAGTTAGAAAATGCTTCTGAATTGATTTCGCTTCGGTTGAATCAGCCAAAGCTCCCTAAACCCCGCAGTTTGAGGGATTTAGGGGGCAATTCTCGACTAACCTGCAATCCAAACAATTCATCAAATTTAATGCTAGGTCTAATTCACATTCACTAACCGACCAAGCCCGATCGTAATGCTCTTACGGCTGCCTGAGTTCGATCGTCTGCGCACAGCTTGTTCAAAATGTTCCGAACGTGCGTCTTGACCGTTCCCACCGTAATGTAAAGCTTTTCTGCGATCGCTGCATTGCTACATCCATCCACAATCAATTGCAGCACCTCTAACTCCCGCTCGGTCAACGGATAGGCTTCAATAATTTGGTTATATTCCGGTTCCGTTGCCGTAATCGCGACTTGTTGAGCTTCAGAAACCGTTGCAGTTTGAGGAACAGCCGATTGAGTTTGACGCAGCACCACACGCGCGATCGCTGGATCAATCCAAGAGTTGCCCTCTTGAGTGACGCGCAACGCATCAACTAACTGATCCAAGCTGACATCTTTCATACAATAGGAGTCAGCACCCGCCGCAAACGCTGCTAAAACGGTATCTTCTTGATCTTGTAGCGTTAGAATTAAAACTTTTGTATTCGGTTGATCTTCCATTGCGGCTTGCGCTTGCCGAAATCTGCGAGTCAGCTCAATGCCATCAATGTCTGGCAAGCCAATATCAACGATCGCGACATCCGGTTTGAGATTCGTCAGCATCTTCAAACCATCGGTTCCGTTTGCTGCTTCTCCAACGACCTGGAATCCCGGTCTTTGCTGCAACGCCGTTTTCATGCCCACTCGCGTCAGGTCATGATCTTCAATCAGCGTGATCCGGATGTCATTCGTCATATTAAAGAACTCCCACAGTGTTTAGAAAATATCAGAAGTGCATAGGAATTTGTTGATACGCCGTACAGTTGTATAAGCGACCACTAATAGAAATCCATACAAAGATAGTCAATTTTAGGCTCTTTTAAACATAGTCGTAAAACCACTGTTCTAATGTATAACCAGTGGCATAGAGCTTAGGTGAGATTTTTCCTGAATCTAGCGTTAAAACTGTCAGTAATTCAGACTTAAATTGCAGTTATCTTATTCAAATCTTTTACAAAATGTAATGCTTCAGAAAAAATGGCACTTGTGTACTATAGCAATCCTAAATCAGTCGTCAAGTGCAAGATTAGTCGTGCCCCCTAACCCCCAAGTTTGGGGGGACAAGATTTTTAGCCTCCAGGATTGGGGGTTAGGGGACATTCCCGAATTTCACAACTCAAACCGGATTGCTATATTTCAGATGCCATCTTTGATGAACACTAAGCCAAATCAAACACAAGAATCTCAGCATCTTCTTGTCCGATTAGCTCTAAGGTTGATTCGTTCTCGATCGCGGCAGCATCCCCAGCGCTTAACGTTTCACCATTCACGATCGCTGTTCCCCGCGCGATTTGTACCCAGAGATGACGCTCAGGAGTGATCGGATACGTGACTTTCTCTTCATTGCCCAACACAGTCGCATACAAATTCAAATCTTGATGCACTGTTACAGAGCCATCGCGCCCCTCCTGCGAGGCAATTAATCGGAGTTGTCCACGTTTTTCTTCTGGGGTGTAAAACTTCTGTTCATAGCCAGGGGTTAAATTCGATCGCTCTGGAAGAATCCAGATTTGCAAAAAGTGAGCAGTATCGGTTTTAGAAGCGTTGTATTCGCTGTGAGTCACTCCGGTTCCTGCGGTCATGCGCTGAACTTCACCAGGGCGAATGACCGATTGATTCCCCATGCTGTCTTGGTGTTCGAGTCCGCCATCCAGTACATAAGAAATAATCTCCATGTCGCGGTGAGAATGAGGTGCGAATCCGCCACCACCAGCAACGCGATCTTCGTTGATGACGCGCAATTTGCGGAAGCCCATGTGGGCTGGATCGTAATAGCTTGCAAATGAAAAAGTGTGATAAGAATTCAGCCAACCGTGATCCGCGTGTCCTCGATCGTTTGATTTGCGAACGGTCAACATAAAAGAACCTCCTTGATTTGCGATTGTTTGAATTCGTACCTTATGAGAATAAGATAGCATGCAAACAGTTTCAATGCAAACAATTAAGACTGAAGTTTATCAAGTCCGCGACGATCCGGAGAGGTTTATAAAGATTTTATAGAGTCGTCCGTAATTAATTTCGGTATAAGTAACTTTAGTTACATAGATCTTGCCACACTATAGGATTTACGGCAGTTTGCCGATCCGTACATTTTTTAGAGAAACATGAAGTTTCTATGAGGCAACCGCAATATAACGGAAAGATTTCACGTAGTTTTGCAGGAAATCACGAGGTCTGTAAAGAAATTTTGTGATTAAATGACCTGTGACTAACCGCACTGCGCTCTAAGTGTCGCTCACAGAGTTCAGTGTCAGTTTAGCTGGTTTGCGTCTGCCTACACTCTTCACACACAAGGAGAACTGAATGCGGCAATTATGGAGGTCGTTGATTACTCGATCGCGCTTCACTCTGAGACGATTCTTAGTCGTGATGGCGCTCTCGATTTTGGGTGCGATCGCTCTGTCTTGGGGACAGCATGGGCTACTTGCGCTCGAAGCTAACTTACAGGCTACTGGAAGCAGTTGGCAGGGGGCATCTTTCCCAGTGGAGAACTTCCAGGGGTATACCTCACCGTTTGGCTATCGCACGTCACCGGATGGGGGCTATACACGAGAATTTCATCGGGGTTTGGACATGGCAGCCCCTGAAGGCAGCTTTATCCGCAACTGGTGGGGAGGAAAAGTCGTTGAAGTTTCAGACGGCAGCGCTTGTGGAACTTCAGTCGTGATTCAATCCGGTGACTGGGAGCATATTTATTGCCATATGCAAGGATCAGCGGGTCGCGACGGTCAAGGGAAATTTATTCGATCGGGCGATGTCAAAATTTACGAAGGTCAGATGATTGGGGCTGGCGATCGCATTGGTCGTGTGGGCATGACCGGACGGACAACAGGCCCACACTTGCACTGGGGATTGAAATACGCTAGCCAGTGGGTTGATCCGGCTTTAGTGCTTCGTGCAATGTACGCCGAACAAACTGGGCAACCCGTTTCGAGCCGCCCTCAGTAAGCAAAAAACCTCCTGCATGAACTCATTAAGTCACTAGTGCAGGAAGTTCTAAGACAATTACTTCGCTTCTTTCAATTCATCGATCAACTGTTCAAGTTGGTCGATGTTTGCTTTATAGACTTCTCCACAGAAATGGCAGGTTGCTTCTGCGCCTTTATCAGTTTCGATCATGTCTCGCAGTTCGGCTTCTCCTAGGAGTTTGAGCGCACCCAAAACGCGATCGAACGAACATCCACAATGAAAGCGCACGATCTGAGACGGGAACATTTCTAATCCTAAATCTCCAAGTAATTCCTCAAAAATACTTGGCAATGTTTTACCCGCCTGCAACAAGGGTGTGAATCCTTGAAGTGTCGATAAGCGAGACTCTAGAAGTTCAACCAGTGCTGGATCGCTTGCAGCTTTTGGCAGAATTTGAATCAAAAGACCGCCTGCCGCTTGTACCCCAGTTGGATCAACAAATACACCTAGGAATAAGG
>JADEXW010000739.1 GCA_015206935.1 Pseudanabaenaceae cyanobacterium LEGE 13415
GCAAAATCTCAGCTTGTTCATGAATCGGACGCTTTAGGCGGCGAGATTGGCAAAATGGCAGATCGGACTTATCTGCAAAAACGGATTCTCAATTCGTCGCGTGGCCCTGCGGTGTGGGCGTTACGGGCGCAGACAGATAAGCGCGAATATGCCGCAGTGATGAAAACGATCGTTGAAAATCAAGAGAATTTGACGATTCGAGAAGGCATGGCAACGGATCTGGTTTTGAACGCAAACGATGAAGTGATTGGTGTCGAAACTTACTTCGGAGTCGCGTTTGAATGTAAAGCAGTTGTGCTAACCACCGGAACGTTTCTAGGTGGAAAAATTTGGGTGGGCAATAAATCAATGGATGCAGGTCGCGCAGGAGAATTTGCAGCGATCGGCTTAACGGACACACTCAATCGATTCGGATTTGAAACCGGACGATTGAAAACGGGAACACCTGCACGAGTCGATCGACGTTCTGTCAATTTCGATGTTCTCGATCGCCAACCGAGTGACTCAGAAACTCGCTGGTTCAGCTTTGATCCAGAAGTTTGGGTTGAGCGCGAGACAATGGACTGTCATTTGACGCGCACTACCATAGAGACGCATCGCATTATCCGCGAAAACTTACATTTATCCCCTGTCTATGGTGGATGGGTCGATGCAAAAGGGCCTCGCTACTGTCCGAGCATCGAAGATAAGATTGTTCGATTTGCTGATAAAGAAAGCCATCAGATCTTTATTGAACCCGAAGGTCGAGACATTCCAGAGCTATACATCCAAGGCTTTTCAACCGGACTCCCTGAGAAAGTTCAACTGCAAATGTTGCGATCGCTTCCGGGACTAGAAAATTGCGCGATGCTCCGTCCCGCTTATGCAGTCGAATATGACTATCTCCCAGCAACTCAGTGCTATCCAACATTGATGACTAAAAAGATTAGTGGATTGTTCTGTGCAGGTCAAGTCAATGGAACGACCGGATATGAAGAAGCAGCCGCACAAGGATTAGTCGCAGGGATTAATGCGGCAAGATTGTGTCAAGGTCGGGAAATGGTCATTTTCCCGCGTGAACAAAGCTATATTGGAACATTGATCGATGACCTCTGTACTAAAGATTTGCGCGAACCCTATCGAATGTTAACTTCTCGATCGGAGTATCGTTTAATTCTGCGATCGGACAATGCTGACCAACGGTTAACACCATTAGGACGTGAGATCGGATTGATCGACGATCGGCGCTGGACAATGTTCACCCAAAAACAAGAGAACATTGCAGCAGAAAAAGAACGGCTGCATGAAACGCGGGTGAAGGAACATGATGAGACCGGGAAAGCGATCGCACAATCCACTCAACAAGCAATCAAAGGATCAATCACGCTGGCTGAATTGCTCCGTCGTCCTGGCTTGCACTATGTCGATCTAGAGCGATACAACTTAGGCAACCTGAACTTGAATCAAGCTGAAAAAGAAGGTGCTGAGATTGATATCAAATACTCTGGCTACATTCAGCGCCAACAACATCAAATTGATCAAATCAGCAAGCAAGAACATCGCAAGCTACCCGAAACGTTGAACTATGAGGCGATCGAAACTCTCTCGAAAGAAGCGCGAGAAAAACTCTCAAAAGTTCGTCCATTAACGATCGGGCAAGCGAGCCGCATTGGTGGTGTAAACCCTGCGGATATTAATGCACTGCTGATCTATCTAGAGATCCAAGCGCGTCGCATGGCTGAAGTTGTTTAAAGCGATCGAGAGCAGGACAAACAATCCGTCTTGCTCTTGATTCAAATAGATGCAAATGAATAACTACGATCGTGCATTCAAAGCACACGAAGAAAACCGTTCAGCAATTCAACCCAAAAGCCTGATAATTAGTCAAGGTAAAATTAATTCTGAACAGCAAAGAACTTTTTATGACTCAATCTGGTGACTGGCACGATCGGTTCCAAGCCGACCTCGAAGCAATGCGGCTCCGGATGGAGGAAGCAGATCGACGAGCAGCAGAGTTCGATCGCCGCATGGAAGATTACTTCGAGAATCAAGCGAGGCTTAACGCTGATCTAAGAACTCGTCAAGAACTTCAGCAGCAAGAGAGCCAACTTCAGCAGCAAGAAATCCAAGCGCTACAAGAAGAGAGACGGCTTGAACTTCAGCAACTTCAATCAATGCGGGAAAATTTGTTGATTCAGTCAGACAATATTAGCCAACTCAGTCAGACCGTTCGTGAGCAGATTACACCTGCGATTACACGACTCGCCAACCTTGTAACCAGCATTGCTGAAGAGTCTCGTCAACATCGCTCCGATGGGCATGGCGCATAGACAATATCGCCTGAGTTCAGAGGTAGTTCATTGGATCAACAGGTTCCCCATTTTCTCGCACTTCAAAATGCAGATGAGGTCCAGTTGAAAGTCCCGTAGAGCCTGTAGCCGCGATCGTTTTCCCTCGTTCGACTGTTTCACCTTCAGACACATAGAGTTCTTGAGCGTGAGCATACATTGTGGTAATACCATTTCCGTGGTCAAGAATGACCGAATTTCCATAACCGCCGTACCAACCTGCGAAAATTACAGTTCCACGATCGGCAGCTAAGATCGGATGTCCAAAG
>JADEXW010000740.1 GCA_015206935.1 Pseudanabaenaceae cyanobacterium LEGE 13415
ATCGATAACATTGCAATGATGATGCCAACTAAGCTAAACAAGTTACCTAACATCTGAGCAACCGTCTGCCCAAACGCCTGATTCACGGTACTCACATCATTCAGCAAACGACTCATCAAATCCCCTGCTTCACTTCGATCGAAGTAACTCAGAGGTAAGCTTTGAACTTTCACAAAGATATCTTGCCGCAATTGTGCTAGAACATGCTGAACAATCCAACCGACTCGCACAATTTGTTCTCGGATTGCTTGAACTCCAATCAAATAAACAGCAGTGAGTCCGAGCAGCACATACCATAATCCTTGAAGATTACCTTGCGCGATCACATTGTCGATCGACCATCCCACGAAAAACGGCCCAATCGCCTGTGATGCGGCTCCAACCAGCACACAGAGAAGCGCGATCGGGACTTCTTTCCGATACGGTCTCACATACTGCAAAAACCGTCTCAGCGTGGACATCTGACGAGTTGACTTTTCAGTGCCAAAAGAAGTTCTCATGATCGCTTCACCTGAGATTCTAAGATTGCGCTGTACAGGGGGCTAGTGTGCATCAATTCTTCGTGTGTTCCCTGCGCCACTAACACACCTCGATCCATGAGCAAAATTCGATCAGCATTCCGA
Organism: Pseudanabaenaceae cyanobacterium LEGE 13415; assembly: GCA_015206935.1. Taxonomy (GTDB): domain Bacteria; phylum Cyanobacteriota; class Cyanobacteriia; order Leptolyngbyales; family Leptolyngbyaceae; genus Leptolyngbya. The sequence goes on from JADEXW010000740.1 coordinate 624, forward strand.
ACGGTCGATATTCGCTGTGCAATCACAAATGCGGTACAAGTTCGTTGATCAATCAATCGATCGAGGGCTTCATTAATCTGATTCGCAGTTCTCGCATCCACGGCTGAAGTACTATCATCCAGAATCAGAATGCGATAGTCGGTTAGTAACGTTCTCGCGATCGCAATTCGCTGTTTTTGTCCCCCGGATAATCCAACTCCCCGTTCTCCGACGATCGTGTCATATCCTTCAGGTAAACCTGCAATAAAATCATGAATCTGAGCCGTTTTTGCAACTTCAATGATCTCTTCTAAAGTTGCATCTGGTTTCGCGTAAGCAATGTTTTCTCTTAAGGTTCCTGAGAATAAAGTAGTTTCTTGAAAAACAATGCTAATTTTCGATCGTAAACTCATCAAGTTAAAGTCTCGTACATCTCGCCCATCAATCCGAACGGCTCCTCTAGTCGGGTCATAAAAGCGTGGTAGTAAATTCACGATCGTACTTTTTCCTGATCCGGTCATGCCCAAAATTGCAATTAGCTCATTCGGTTTAGTTTCAAATGAGACATTGATCAGTGCTTCAGTCGTTGAACCTGGATAGCGAAAGGAAACATTTTCAAAGGTAATTCTACCGCCGCATTTATCAAAAGGAAGGGCGTTTGGTCGATCGCGAATTTCAATCTCAGCATCAATCACTTCATACACTCGTGTTGCGGAAGCGGCGGCTTGTGCGATCGCAGGTGCAGCAAATCCAATCAGCAAAATCGGCTGAAGAATAAACAACAAATATGAGTTAAACGCAACCAGTTCACCAATCGAGAATTGTCGATCGATCACCTGTGCGCCGCCAAATCCTAACACTGCAACCGTGATTAAATTGCTCAATGCGAAAATCACCGGAAACGTATTCCGAATCGCATAAAGCGTTTTCATGCTCACCGCAATCAATTCATTGTTCAAAGCAGTGTAGCGCGATCGCTCTTGATCTTCCCGCACATAAGCTTTTACGACTCTTACACCCAACAAGTTTTCCTGTAGGACTGCGTTGAGGTCTCCTAATTGTTCTTGAACGCGCTGAAACAAGCTCCCATTCCGACCAAAAAATCGAAATAAAAGCAATGCTGCAATGGGAACAACAGTGAGCGTAATCAAAGCTAATTGCCAATTCATCACAAGTAGAATCGTTGCGATCGTCACAAGCGTTACGACTGCCCCAATTACTTGAATCAAGCTAGTTCCAATAAACGATCGAATCTGTTCAATATCGCTTGTGGCACGAGTAATCAACTGCGAAGTCTGAGATCGATCGTGATAGCTAAAACTTAAAGTTTCAATCTTGGTAAACAGTTGATTTCGTAAGTCGTATGCCAATCCTTGCGAGGTTGCTTCTGACCAGAACGTTTGTCCAAAGTTGAAGAGACCACGCGCGATCGCAGCAATCACCATTAACGCTGCACTTTCCCAAACGACTGTAGAGTTCCGTTGAGCAATGCCTTGATCAATCCCCCATCGAAAAATCTGAGGAGTCACCGCTGTTGCTGCCGTTAACAATAAGAGACTGAGAACAGCACCGATCGCAACAAATCGATGCGATTTCAAGCCTTGTAGCACTCGATTGAGTGAAGTCATCGATGAGGTGTTATCTTCGCGCGAATGAGTCAAAGCAGCACCACCTTCAACTGTTAAACGCTGTGATTTTATTAGCCTGAAGAGAGTTTAACATCTGCTTTAAGGTAGGCGTATTAAGAAACAACGAACTCCGCTAAATTCAGATATGATAAATCCAGATGCTAAGAGAATTTGTGTTATGACTCCACAACTCGAAGCGGCGATCGCTGCAATTCAACCGCTTACACCTTCTGAGCGACAACAGTTGCTTCAAATTCTCGCGCAAAGTAGCGACTTGGAAAACTTGAGTAATAAATTTCGTCGAGGAACAACTGTACAAGAGCTACGGTTAACTCAATCTCCTACAAC
>JADEXW010000741.1 GCA_015206935.1 Pseudanabaenaceae cyanobacterium LEGE 13415
TCCGAAAATATACAGGATTGCTCTCCATTTGAACACCGAAAGCATCAATCCCACACCCTTAAGATCGATCATTGGGCCAAACACGAGAAATGCAATCAATGATCCGCTAGTGAATGTTGATGCGAATGACAGCGCGAAAAAGGAATCAACAGTGGAACAAATCGAAACGACTGCCGCGAGAATCAGCATCGCCAAAATCGAGGTCACATTATCCTGACCCAAACCGAGGATGACATCTCGTGGCACAAACACTTGGAGAATTGCCGCGATCGCACTTCCCATCACTAAGACTCCACCCAATTCCCGTGTTTCCTGAATCGTATTATCGAGCAGCATTCTCAATCGATAATTCACAGGTTTTGCGGTAGCTCCGCTCCACGAAGTGTTCGCACCACCCATTGCAGCTTGAAGCTCGATCGGATCAGTAATCAGCGGCTTGGTCGATTGTCCAAGAAAATAGGTTCCCGACTGTAATAACGGTGAAGCGGAAGTTTTAGGAGCCTCCATTTTGCGAGACAGATAAGCCGCAACATTGTCTTGAACCAAAGGACGAACATCTTTCTGAACGCTAAACACCCAGCCAATGATCGTGGCAATGACGAGTGAAAATCCGATGCGGAAAAATACAATTTCCGGCTGATCTCGAAACGCTGTCCAAGTTGCCCAAAACACGATCGGATTAATCGTCGGAGCCGCTAGCAAAAAGCCGATCGCAACCGAAGTCGGCGCACCTTGGAGCATCAATCGACGAGCGACGGGCACATTTCCACATTCACACACTGGAAACAGAAACCCGATACAACTCCCAACAAATGCACCGAGAAACGGATTTTTCGGCAGAATCGCCACTAGCTTTTGTTCATCGACAAAAAATTGCAGCAAGCCAGAGAACAACACCCCAAGAAGCAAAAAGGGCATTGCCTCAACCATCAAACTCATAAAGAGTGTGAACGCACTGTTAATCTGAGTCATTCAGTCCGATTGCGACAAGAATTACGGGATCATAGCAGGGAAGCGGAAACAGTGAAAACGAATGGTAAAGAGAAAAATAGGTCTAATCTTCTCTTTCGCTCTTGAGAAGTGCAATTCAGGAAATTTGGCTGCGATCGCTGATTGAATCCCCTGATCCGAACTCATTTTACGCAATTCTTAAAAAAGCATCGTTGGAAACGCCAGAATGAGCCTGAAGATTTGTAAACTATAAAGTCAGGCAAAATTTGAGTGCCATATTTTCTGAGGAAACGGTATGAAGCATCTGGTTACTGTGGAGCGCCTGTGTTTGATGGGACATTCTTTGGCGCTGGCATTTGGATTAGCAGGATTGTTGCTGGTGCTGCCCAATCCAGAATTTATCGCGGCTCTTCCTGAAGTCGGACAGACGGCATTCGGGTGGAGCATGGCGAATGGTGGAGTGGGGTATATCCTTCTGGGCGCAATCACGGTAGCGCTCTATGCTTACCGGACGCTCGGAATTCGACACTGGCTCACGTTTATGTTGCCTGCGGTGATTTTGTCTTTGGGGAGTGAACTGCTCGGAACCAGTACGGGCTTCCCGTTCGGGGCATATGGGTATTTGGACGGACTGGGCTATAAGATCGCAGGACTGGTTCCGTTTACAATTCCGTTGTCTTGGTTCTATGTCGGATTGTGCTGTTATGTCTTGGCGCGAACCGGATTGCAGCGGTTCAATTTGCCGACTTGGGCACAGTTAATGGGATCGATCGCGCTTGGGTCAATTCTTTTAACCGCTTGGGATTTCGTGCTTGATCCAGCAATGAGCCAAGCGCCGTACCCGTTCTGGGAATTTGGCGAAGTCGGTGAATTCTTCGGAATGCCGTATCGGAATGTGTCTGGCTGGCTTGGAACCGGTGCGCTGTTTATGTTTGTGGCTTCGTTGTTCTGGGGCAGTAAGCCGCTAAATCTCACTCGCGCTCAATTGACTGTGCCGTTGGTGGTTTATCTGATCAATTTTGCGTTTGGCGCAATTATTACCGTGACGGAATTGGATGCGCGGTATTTAATTCCGACCTCGATGAGTATTGTGCTGGGAGTGGTTCCTGCGATCGCGCTTTGGTGGATGGCGAAACCTGCTCAAGGCGTTGATTCTTCGATTTCGGGAACTGTGACACGCGATGTTCCGACGGTTTCGGTTGGAATTGCTCAGAAATAAGCGAGAAGGGACGATCGACTGTCGATCGTCCCTTGCTTGAAACCTACCGAATAGAATTCGGGGCTATGCAAACAAAGTGTGCCGTCGCACACTAGCAGCCACACAAGAAGCGAATCAATCACACAAGGGGTTAGAGGCTTGACGAACTTCATGACGATTTGCCTGGGGTTAGTGAATTCCCAGGCTTTTGCATTTCAGGATGTATTTTTCTTTGGTCTATTGCTTATTCAGATTCCAGCAGCAGCAATTCTACTATCACGATTGCTTAAAGGTGCGGTGCGTCGTCCTGCTCTTCAGCCTCAATTACCCAAAACCGAATTCTTTGGAACGGTGAGTGTGATGGTTCCAACATTGAATGAAGCCGATCGCATTTCTCCCTGTCTTGAAGGCTTGACGCGCCAAACG
>JADEXW010000159.1 GCA_015206935.1 Pseudanabaenaceae cyanobacterium LEGE 13415
GGCGGCTGGACAGAAAAACGCCATTAATGAAGCCCAAGCGCGAATCAAGATGATTGAGAGCTTGCGGGACTAACAATTCCATCTAGTTTGAATCATTGCCTTCAATGGAATTAGAAGGGTTGGTTCGTTTGTCCACTTTATCAGTCAGTGCAAGACCTGCTTCGGCAAATCGTTTCACTGTTACTCAGAGATCGCAAACCATTAAACAATCCTCGCCTGCTTCCATCGCAGAAGCAGGCGAGGATTGTTTTGAGTTAATGACGCATGGAAAACGAGCTTTTAAGTTGGGAAGAGCTATTCGGCTGTTCTAGCTAGCGAAAGTATCTCGCGTCAATCACTTATTTCCTTCTATTTCTCCGTAAAATTAACTTCAAACAATAGCAACGATCGATTAACTTCTGTTGCATGCCCAAACCAACACTAGGGCGGAGGCGTAGAGTGTGTCAGTATTGACACTTTTCTAAGAACTCTATGCTGTCAACTTCCGCTCCATCCTCAACGACGATCGACCTCGACCTGCTCAACCCGATCGACGTAATTGAAGCCATGATCGATCTCCGCCTTCAACTTGAGCAAATTGAAACCCAAATTGATGCCCTCAAACTCGCATTCTACGCCGCTTGCGCCACCCTCAATGCCGAAAAGATTGAGCGCGATCGTGCACTGATTACCCGTCGCCTCACACCTGGGCAATGGACCTACTCGCCAGACGTGCTGGAACAGGAACTGTTGTTCAAACAGCTCAAGCAGCAATTCCACAAGGCACATGAGCCGACCAGTGGTAGAGAAGTCATCTGGGCAGTCAAATTATTGCTGGTGCTTGCTTAACTGCTTTCGATCGCGTTTCGGTGCGATTGCCTTCAGCAAAGCTTCCGACAATTCCTGTTTCGGCTTTGGATGGCACGGCATTTGGGCAAAGGACAGCCCACATCCTTCACAGCGATCGTCTTCCCACAGCGCCGGAGTCCGAAATCCGGTCTGACACTCTGGGCAAGCAGAAAGCAATTGCATCGAATGTCGATCGCACTGATCCACATTCAATTGTTGCCACGTCGATCGATGCACTGGCACTTCTGTATAACAAACTGGACAAAGCCGCGTTTGCAGGTGCAGCGGTTCTGACGGCAGCATTTTTGCCAATTGCTCAGGGTCTACATCGGTCAATTTTGATAAGGCAATCATTTGTAATGAAGTAGGGTTACGACGGCGGGAAGGCGAATCCCAAGACTGCACCCATTCGATACGAATGCCTAACTGATCTGCGATCGCTTTGTGACTTAACTCATTTGCTCGCCGAAACCGTCCCATAAAATGCCCAAAGCTTTCATCGGGATGCGGTTCAACGCGGAAAATCCAACTTCCTGATTGCATTAGTGATACTCGGCAGCGGCTTGGGTGAGTAAATTCACGTCAATCTGCGATCGACCTAATTGCAAAGCTCGTCTGGCTGCGGTGCGGAGGATTTCATCGAGCAGTCCCAAATACCCACGGGTCGAAGCACCCAATATCTTCTGCATCGGCGCACTGGTCAAATTCGAGGGCTGGGGCAGCTTCAATACATACGCTTCCCAAATTGCGGTCGTGTCTTCCAATGTTTGACTGTCCATGCGCTGGAAGCGATGACACGCCATAAAGCGGTTGTACACTTGCTCATCGCGCCGCACCACCGCATCGAGCCGATCCGTACCGACGAGAACGACTGAAATGCTCAACAAGTCGAAAATGTCACGCAGTTCCGAAAAGGTCTTCGGTCGCAAGCGATGCGCTTCGTCGAGAATGATCATTTCCACTTGGCACGTTTTGAGCAGTCGGTAGACGCGATCGCGTAATTCGGAAATTGTGCCTCTGGTGATGCGATATTGCAGATAGTCCAGTAACCCCACAAACAATTCGCGCGGTCCCGATTCGGTTGGGGCATGAAAATACATTACTGGGATAATGGGTGCATCTCCGTTGTTCAATTGTTTCTGGGTGTGTTTATGGCGATAAGCATCGCAAGCCACGGTTTTTCCGGTGCGCGAATCACCAATGACTCGACACGCATGGCGACACTGGCGTTTGTCATCGAGCCACGCATGAAACTGTTGCACGGCTTCAAGTTCCACAATGCTGTGATGCTGCAACCGCTCAATCTGCTGCTGCGTGGGTGAATGGAGCGATCTCTGCGGTGGAACAATGATTTCCGGGGTTTTGAAGTCTTGGGTCACAGTGGGTTTGCCTCTCGTCTTAGTTGCTCATAGTTCTCGTACACCCGCACATACGGCACGGGTTTTTGCGGTTTCACGGGTTCAGGATTCGCTTGCTCGGTCAACGATGCGATCAGTTTGGGTTGTTCAATCATCATTGGTTCAGATGGACTCGATGGTTTTTCGACCTCGATTTCAACTTGCGGTTGTGCGATCACTGAACCCGTTGCGATCGCACTTTTCCGCTGTTTGTGTTGCCGTTGAACTTGGTCGATCACACGATCTCGATCGCGCACCTCGTTTAAGAGCGATCGTTGGCTGACTTCTTGCCCTGCCGCTCGAATTCTTCGGCTCATCGCTTTCGCTTCGGCATACGCTAAGATTTCGGTTTCCAGTCCTTGAGCGTGGGCACGAGTGAGAAATACCTCTTTGCTGTCCTGAAGCTGATAAATCCAAACAGTTGTGATATCACGTGGGTCATAACGCAGAATGACCGTTTCACCCGCATAGGCAGCTAAATGCTCTCCTTGGTAGGTCAAATTGGCAAATTGGATGTAACCATTGCGATATACCGTGCGTTGGTCGCGTCGCATCAAACAAATATCTAGCTCACGTTCTCCGAGTAAGGGCAGTTGTGCCATCCGTCCGGCTTCCCAGCGTCCAACGCGGCTCTGGTCGCCCATTCGGGCATCAATCCGTTGATTGTAATGATCCACCACATAGCGCACCAGCAATCGTTCCAATTGCAATAAGGTGAGGCAAGCTTCGGTTTCGGCTTGAGGCGATCGCGTCTCGACATTACTACTGACATAGCCAGGAAGTGTGCTGAAAAATTCGCGGTTGAATGTGCCAAACGGTCGCTCCACAATGCCACCGTCTGATGGTTTACGACGCAGACATAAAACAATGCCTAATTCGGTTGCAACTTGCTCTAAATGCTGCGATCGAAAATCCTTGCCACCATCCGTGTACAAATACTGCGGTAATCCATAGGTATCCCACACTTGCTGTAATTCATAAGCGGTTGGGTATTGTTTCGGCAGAATCGCATGACGTAAAGCTAATCCGACCACTTGAGCGCTGGGAGCATCAAAGCCCAGATGCAGCCCCATGATGCAGCGCGAATAGGTATCGACGACGATCGTTAACCACGGTCTTCCTAAAACTTCTCCCGATTGATCCACCACTAACACATCAATTTTAGTGTGGTCGCATTGCCAGACTTGATTGCTCCATTCGATCGCTAGCTCAATCCCCTCGCGAGTCGTGATTAGTAGGCGGTCGCCGCGCCACCCTAACGATCGCTTCGCTTGCTGTTTCTCGATTTGCGGTTGGAGGATGCTGTAAACGGTGGTACGCTTTGGATAGTCCGCAACACCTAATTCCTGAGCACGGGCACGAACCCGCAGCACTACTTGAGCTGGGGTCATGCTGCGACTGCCACGATTGCCCTCTCGATAGGTTTTGAGAATAAAGTCGCGCCACTCCGAACTGATTCTGACTGCACCCTGATCCGCTCGTGGCTGTTTCGATAAGGCGGATAATCCCTGTTCTCGCCACCGTTTGACCAATCGTTGCAGACTGCGGATGCTGATCCCTAGTTTCTTTGCAGCTTGCTGTTGCAATTTGCCATAGCGCTCCGTACCTTGAGCGGAAATTAGGGTTTGAATAATCTCGATTCGTTGCTGAACCTCGATCGTTGGCTCAGATGCCACGATTTCCCATTCCCCATCTGCTTCCCGCAGGGCGGAAGCTGCGATCGGCAATGACAGTTGAACCGAAGCAGGGGTCGATCGAACCATTGAATTTTCCGAGGGCGAATCAGGCATCGGATTCTTCCCAAACTCAGAACTCGCCTGATTCTACGCCCGACGCGACACCGAGCGCGTTACTTTTTGTGGCAGATTAATCACACAACTTCAAGCGCTTCAATGGTTTGACATCGATATCGACCTCGTGCGATCAACCATCGCCCGACACAAAGCGCCGAATTTTGAAGAAAAATCTGCCAACCCGACAAAAAGCGCCGGACGATGCTGAAAAATCTCGACGACAACAAGCGCTGAACGCGACAAAAGTGCCATACTACATCGCTTAAAGCTTTGTACAGCAAGCGTTTTAGCCGCTCAATCTACACGACACGAAGCGCCGGATCGACGACAAAAAGCGCCGAACGCGACAGCTTATCTTATGTATTATCCTTATCGTTAAGACTCTTGACAAGACAGAAGTGCCGCTATTGCTTGTTTGTAGCGGCATAACGGTATGAGTTGAGAAATGGACTATTAACTATTTCTATCTATCTTTAGCTAATATTGAGTGAGATAGGTGGCGCAATAAGTTAAAGATAAGATATTATAGATATAGATAAGGAAAGGAAAGGAGAAGGTTCAATGCAGGTTGCTCAAACGGTCAAGGTTATCAATCGTCGCTCACTCGCTTGGGGACGCATCGGAACCGTGACTAGCGTAGGAACAAGGCGAAATTCCTGCTTCAACTCTCTTGGACTTGTTAGCGATCGTAGAACCTGCTTTCGATAGATAGCTGCCTTTGCCCTCTCTGAATTTAGACCCGCTATGACCGTTGTTAAAAGAGGTAGTCAATGAACGAATTCCAAGCCGCCTTTCAGCACTCCCAGGCTACACACCTTGATCGATTCCCGCATTCCCCTCTGTTCACCACTCTTCTTCAATCTGGCTTTAGTGTCGTCTTGCATTCTTGGTCGCAATATTGCCACATCACTGATGCTAGATTGCCAGGAAATAATCAAGCGGTCATCGCTGCTTTCGCCACTCGTGAAGCCGCGATCGATTACTGGATGCACCATCAAGAACGATTTGAACTGAGCGATTACGACGAATCATACACCCTGCTGCATCCCCAAAACCTCGATCGCTATGATGATGCTCTCGCACTCCCGATCGTCGGAACCGTCTGCGATACCACTGGTCAACCTATCCCGAATCTGCGCTTGCCCCCACGCATCGCACTGGAGCAAGCGGAACTCTCAAACTCGGACGAGGTTTCCTTCTAAACATATCTTGGATCAATCAAGGAGAAACCCAATGCCAGAAATTAACATTCCCGTTACCTGGGAAGTATTCGGAGTCCTCAAACTCAACTACACTCTTGGCGAATCACTTGAACAAGTTGTCGATCGCGCTCTCCACCTGCCGCTGCCAATCGGCGACTACATCGATGATTCCCTTCACCCCGATTGGGAAGCCATTTCAATTTACAACGCAGATAACCCAAACTTCAGAGCAGATTTTCCTCAAGTGTTCGATCAACCCTAATTCTGACTTCATGATGCAAATTCTACGCTTATCCAACGGATCGACTTACAACGTACTCATCAACAAACAGACTGGCAACCCTGTTTACTTCGTGGACTTGGGCGGAAGAGGCTATCTGTACTTTGAGCAGCACAAAAACGTTACTATCCAAGCACAGCCCGACGCAAATGACCCAGATGACTATTACATCTGCTCAGCCACACATCTCACTGACGGAGCGATCACACAAACGTTCGATTGTACTTGTCTCGATGATGCTCTCAGTGAAATGGAACAACATTACGGCGATCTGCTCTTTGGCTGGAAAGCTCCACAAATCCTCAATGTTTGATCAAAACAATCAAACCACTGATTTCATCACTCTACATTGGGGGCGATCACGGTTCGCTCCCGCTCAACCTCTAAACTCAACCCAGGGAACCAATGCTAACTCCAGAAAATCAAACGGCGCAACCACAGCAATTACATCAAAAGCTATCAATGGAAATGGCGCAAAAAACGCTCACTGAATTTCTTATGGCTAAAAAAGTCGTCGAGTGGCTCAAGGATAATCCACACCTATTGGACCAAGATGCAAGCGAGGTCGCCGCTGCTTTCGCCGGAACGAGCAAATTACAGCAAGCTTTCCTTAAGCAATTTGAGTTGTTCTAACGCATGGGAAGGGATATGAACTACAGAAACTATGTGGTCATCACGCGAGAGCTTGAAGAGGAATTATTCGAGCGTGGATACACCAAAAACTACAGCTACTCTGTCTGCGATCGTAACTGGAGCAAACCCGGCAAAGCTGCAATCACCTTCGCAGAAGCAGCAAAACGCGAAGGTCTTCAAGTGGAAGTGAAACGCTGTGTTCGAGCCGGAAACTCACAGTGGAATCAAGAATGACGTGCAATCCTGAAACTTAATGATTTCAACCTGCACGATCAATACATCCGGAACCCATTGTCGAATTCGCGATCGCTAATTTGGCGAATTCTCCAAATTGAATACAACTGCTCATCGCAACTCAGCAGGGGATTGGTGATGGACGAAATATTCTTATCCTTATCGTTTATCAGTCAGGACTTTGCTAATCAACAAACAACGTGCGATCTCGTTAGCAATTAGACCCCCACCGCGATCGCTCTGCCCATTTACATCATCACTCTTCAGAAGTCGCCCTTGTTCCTATGTTTAATGGTTCTCACAGTCGCTCCTCTTATCCCTTCGACAAGCTCATTCCTGTCCGCAGTGTTAGAGGCTTAAATCGCCGATGCCGTAGGGGAGCTAAACGAATGCACTGCCGCAAGGCTCGCTATGCCTATCGTCGTTATGCGATGTCCATCATGCAAAGGTTCGCCGCACCAGCGAATTCTCAATTCTGCACATCTCCCTGCTGCCATTGGGAAGTACTTGATCCTGACCTTCGCGATCGCTAGTTCGTTGCCCGGAAGCCACATACCCGATGAATAGCACTGATTTCACGCGACTTAAACAACAGAACAACGATGATGCTTCAATTTGCTTTTTGGATGACCGCGATCGCTGCTCTTGCCACTCTCGCTTTTGTTGGACTCACGATCGCTGAAATGCTGGTTCCAACGCTCGATAAACCCGTCGCACTGTTCGGTGCAGCATTCGGCGCAATTTTGGGGGCTTACCTATTTCAGGGTCATCCAACCGTTGCGCTTCTCATTGGCATCTCCATCCTTGCGGGCGGCACTCTACAAATTCTCCGCACTAAAAACAACTACTAATCGCAGATCAGCAGTTGTGTGGAGATGGGCAAGGCAATGGGGAGGCTATCCTTATCCTTATCGTTTACGATTAGGGCTTCTCTAATTAGCAAGTTTTGTTGTTATTAAAGAGAAGGTGTCATGAATGCGATCGCGTCAAGATATCGGCTCAAGCAGATCGCAGCCACTCCTCTAATTCCGTGATGTTGCTCAAACTCAACAGCGCGATCGCCAGTGCGTCTAATGCTGGGACCGATAATTCTTCGATTTGCAGTTCGACAGGGGAGGGAAGGTCTCCCAGGCGCGATCTCAATTGCATCAGAATTAGAGCGGCTTTCCATCGCTGCTCTCCTTGCTCAATGCCCTGGGTTCGTCCTCGTTGCTCGGTCTGGCGTTCCCATTCTAAATATGCTTGCGACAGTGCCATCAGAAATTGTGCCTCCGCTTCATCGATGTTTCCCTTTGTTTTATGTTAATCCGCCATCGCACTAACAAATCAAGCGCGGTGGCTCGTTTGGGGTTGCTTTCTGGAAGCATGAGTAGCTCCGCGATCGCGAGGCGGGATGTAGGCACCCCTTGCTCTTAAGTAGCAGATCAGCTAGGCAGTTTGCCGCGCTCCTCCAGACAGGAATTCGATGAGTTCTTGGATTAAGGGGTGCTGTTGCAGGATGTGGATTTGGCTCGACGTGAGATGGTTGATTGCTTCTGAAAGATTTGTTTGGGACTTGAGTAATTCCTCAGTCGCTGGCTCTGTCATTAAGATCGATGCGATCGTCGGCACGGCTAGTAACACTTTGAAGGGAACATTGAGCGGCGCAGCAGGCAGCAGTAGGGTGTTCGCTAAACTGATTTTTTCTTGAATTTCGGCTGCATTTTCGGTTTCGGCATCTAGCACAATCACCACAGGGCGCGCTCGATCCGATAACAAGGTGCCTGCGGCGGAATAGACCGATGAGCGCCCTCTCGTTGCATAGAATACAAGGTCGCTCGTGAGCGCGGCAGGCAGCAGCGCCCGCAGCAACGCCAGGTCGGTTTCTCGTTCGGTCAAGATGTAGGCAGTAGTCATGGCAGGTCTCCAAGGTCAATGCGATAGTTGGCGGCGGCGCGTTCTACACAGTATCGGTATTTCTGGATTAGCCCTGGTCGGAACGATTGTTGCTGAAGGGCATGGTCGATTTCGCTCCCTTCCCACAGCAGAATCGCTTGATTTGCATTGTACTGCGCCAGAATTTGCGTCGCCTGCGTGAATTGGGTCGTGGTGAAGATGAGTCCGATCACGCCAGCAGGTCGCCTCAATAGCTGATTTCGCAGTTTCGCAACTGGATCGATCGCAATGTTATCGGTCTGGTCCTTACATTCAACGAGGCAGGCAAATCCATCGCAGTAAACTGCGCCATCAATTTGTTCTAGCACGGTACCGCCCATTTGGATGATGAATGGGTAGGTGACGCTGGCTCCTTCGAGTTCAAAGGCTCGGAGAATCAAATATTCTAGGGCTTTTCCAGGTTCCCACTCCGGCGTGTCGCTCACTTCGATTTGAGTCCGCAAGACAAGAAGTTGAGCATGGTCATAGGTCGCAATGCGTTGTTGATATTCTGCGGCAGTCGTCATGCAATTGGGTTTAACCAGGAAGAGCGGTCATAGTCTATCAGCATAGCATTCGATAAAATATTTGAGACAACAAGATAAGATAAGATATAATGCAATAAGAATAAACTTATCGCTATGGACAATTGGTTAGACCTCGCTTGCGCTCATCTCTCGACCAAATGGCTCAAACATGAACTCAAACCCCTCCTGGTTGACCTCGTGGCAGGGGAACTGTCGGCAGAAGGGTTTGCCAGTCGTGTTGATGATCTGTTGAATGAACGGAATTTGAGGACGATTAGCCAACAGAAAAATCCTCGCTCCAATATCGTTCAGGCACTGAAGGCGATCGATCAAAATCATCCCGCCATTGCGATCATAGGATTGACCACTGAACAGTATCGCGATCTCAATGAGGTGCAACGCGGTAGACTCGCGGAACGGGAAACTAAATTCTTTTCAGGGGAAACTGCGGAACGGTTGGTGGATCAGGCGAGTCGGTTGTTGGACAGTGCCGAATGGTCCAAAATTGCCGCTGGGCTGGCGGTGTTAATTGGAAGACGCATTAGTGAAATTCTCTTGAGTCAGTTTGAGTGGAAGTCAGAGTGGAGTCTCTGGTTCGGCGAGATGGCGAAGAAAAAAGATGATGAAGGGGTGACGATCATCGAAATTCCTACCCTCGCACCCGCTCAACAGGTGCTCGATGCCATTAAAAGGCTGCAAGCGGCGCTGAAGATTGATGACCTGAAGTTGGAAAGCTTGTCTCCCAAGATGGCGAAGCAATCCGTCAATGCTCGCTTTAGTGCTGCGGTCGCTGCCAGGTGTGAGGAGCAGTTTGAAGATTTGATTCCCCCTCGGCACGATAAAGAGAATCTCTACACACACGTTTTTCGGGCGGTGTATGCCACGATCTCGACGCACTGGTTCTGCC
>JADEXW010000160.1 GCA_015206935.1 Pseudanabaenaceae cyanobacterium LEGE 13415
TTACAAGCGTTTTTGCAGCAAAACAATCCACAAGCACTTAGAACCTTTCCTGAAATCATTGATTTGTATTTGCAAGAAGCTTCGATCGAAGGTGTAAATCCTGATATTGCATTCACCCAAGCGTTATTAGAGACTGATTTTTTCCGCTTTGGTCGTTCAGTGCAACCGACTCAAAATAACTTTGCTGCTTTGCGAGAAGTGGGAGCGCCTGAGCCTGCAACCTTTCCGAATGTGAGAATTGGAGTTCGCGCCCATATTCAGATGTTAAAAACGTATGCGAGTGTGGAGCCATTTGCACAAGACTCTGTTACTCCAAGGTTTCGCTTTATTGCTCGTGGTGTTGCTCCTCAGATTGAACAATTGGGCGCTTTTTATTCTGCTGATCCGCTTTATTCGAGAAAGATCATTGCGACTTTGAAGCAGCTTTATCAATATCAATTCGATCGATTGAGTTGATACCAAATTGATTTTTGAGTGCTATAGATCCAGCAAGCCCCCCAGCCCCCAAGTTTGGGGGAGCAAGAGTCTTGAGCAAGCAGAATTGGGGATTTGGGGGCTTTTCAGAAGTGTCCTAATTTACACTTCTATTGCCATATATTAAGATGCGATCGCAATGTCTTGAGTGGCTGCCCATTGAGCCATATCCTGACGATGAATTGCGGCTGCCATCAAATCAGGAAACAAATCAGGAGTGCAAGCAAATGCAGGAACTCCTAAAGAGCCAAGAAACTTGGCATTGTCGTGATCATAGTAAGGTGCGCCATCATCATTAAGTGCAAGCAAAGTGATTAGCTGGACACCCGAAGATACGATCGAACTCATACGTTTTCTCATCTCCGTTTGATTACCACCCTCATACAAATCACTGATCAGAACTAGAATTGTGTCTTGTGGTTGTCTCACTAATCCTTGACAGTAAGACAATGCTTGATTGATATCTGTTCCACCGCCTAACTGTGTTCCAAACAGAACTTCTACGGGATCTTGGAGCATTTCCGTTAAATCTACGACAGCTGTATCAAACACCACTAGATTTGTTTTAACCGCAGGAAGAGAAGCTAACACTGCGCTAAAAATTCCAGCATAAACAACAGAAGTCGCCATCGAGCCACTCTGGTCAACACAGAGAATAATGTCCCGTAACGTCGATCGCTTGCGCCCAAATCCGATTCGACGCTCAGGAATAATGGTTTTGTACTCAGCTTGATAGTGTTTCAGATTTGCTCGAATCGTTCGATTCCAATCGATTTCAGAATGACGGGGGCGATTGTTCCGAATCGCACGATTGAGACTGCCAAGAACAGCTTGACGAGTCGGATTTTCGAGCTTTCGGATGAGTTCTTCAACGACTCGACGGACAACAATTCGTGCTGTTTCTTTCGTCTTTCCTGGCATCACATTGCTAAGAGACAGTAGATTCGAGACTAAGTGAACATCAGGCTCAACCGCTTCTAATAGTTCAGGTTCAAGCAGCATTTGGCGCAGATTCAACCGCTCTAAAGCGTCTTGCTGCATGACTTTAACAACTGAGGTAGGAAAATAGGTACGAATATCTCCTAGCCATCGTGCCACCTTGGGAGAAGAGGCTCCTAGACCTCCGGATCGATCGCTGTCGTACAAAGCTTCAAGAGTGCTATCGATCGCTTGATCTCCAGCACCCAGTCCACCGGGTATTGCGATTCCATCTGCGGCTCCTCCACCCAAGAGCAAACGCCATCGTCGTAAGCGTTCTGTTTCATCTGTCATGATCCAACTCCTATCAATTGAGCTAATAAAGGCAGGATTGCATCTGCACGATCGACATCTATTTCATTCGTTTGCACTTGAGCAATCGTTTCTCCCTGTCGAACTCGTTCTCCCATTTGTCGCCGTTCAGCAGTTGCAAACGTGGAGAATGTTCGCCGTAAGAGGGGCAGAACTGCAACGAATGTTTCGGATGGAAGTTGAATGAGCCATCGATCGAGGACATTCCATAGCTCAAGATTGTGCAATAACAGAAGTCCACTGCCTGAAAGAAATCCTTCAATCCATGCCGCAGATTGAGCAGGCTCGGTTGCGGTTGAAAGGGCTAATCCTAATCGTCGCGAAGTCTCCTCAGAGTTGAAATGATTGGCTTCAAACAACAATCGACAGCATCGACCTGCGATCAATCCATGTAATCCTTTTTGGTCTGAAAGACTTGCTAATACTTGCCGCCAAGTCTCTGAAGCTTGATTGTTCTGTAGCAACCCAATTGCACTATGAACTGAGATGATTAACTGATAAAACTTTCCAGCGGCATCATCATCTAAAGTACTCACCGCGATCGATAAACCAATACAAATCCGAGCAATTAAACCATCGATAACATGCTGAACAATTTGAGCATCAAACTGTCGCACATTTCCATATCGAATGATGTTCACCAGGGGCGGTAGCGCTTCCATGAGATGCGTCATATCTGATGCGATCGCGGCTTCAGATTCTAACCGATTCATCAAATGTGCAATTGCAATCGGTAAATTTGCCAGTAAGGTTTGATCAATCAGCTTGGTTAAGTTTGGAAGATTCGCTTGATTTCCTCGATCGCAGGTTAAAGCACTGCAAGCATCTTCGATCGTATTTCCCCAAATGCCCGCCTCGATTAATTTGAGCGTAAATTCAGGCTTCCATTGCAATCGCCATGATTCTCGAAATGTTCCTTTTGCATGGTTGACTG
Source organism: Pseudanabaenaceae cyanobacterium LEGE 13415 (assembly GCA_015206935.1). GTDB lineage: Bacteria > Cyanobacteriota > Cyanobacteriia > Leptolyngbyales > Leptolyngbyaceae > Leptolyngbya. The sequence continues at coordinate 2,699 of JADEXW010000160.1, forward strand.
ACTGTGGTTTGCCCCACGTAAGACCGAGAAGCAGCAATCGATGAAGAAACTGCGATCGAGCTAGATCTATTGGTTTGCGTAAGTCTAATTCTAAACTTGTCTCAGTTGCTTCAGGCTTGAGTCTCAATCGTTTCTGTTGTCGCTGAAGATCCTGTTGCAGCGGAACCATCGGAGTGTCGTCGGGAATTTTGCCCAATCGTTCACCAACAATCAATTGCTGATGGATCAACTGCATCGGCAGTGAATCACCGAAACAGAGAACGGTTTGAGTCGCTTCATTGAGTTCTTCTAAACCAGGAAGAGCGCGATCGCGTAATGCAGCTAAACTTTCTGCGAGTCGAACCGCTTCGATCACACTGGCAGAAGAAGCATCCAAATCTTGTTTACGTAACAATCGAGCCACTTGCACCATCCATCGAATTGAACTATTCAAGGTCGAATTTTGCTTTCGTTCACCTTGTTTCCAAAGATGGTGATACCAGCCTGGAGACTGAATGCCTGCACCATAACCGCTACTCATCGACAAGCGCCCATAAGTCCAAGGAACCCATGTCGTTTCGACTTTTAGTTTCGGTAATCCTTTGAGCAGTGCAGTATCTTCTTTTGCTGGCGGCATTTTCACCAAAGCAGGAGCGTGCCAAGCTCCACAAACCACAGCAATGTTTTGAAAGCCTTGTTTTTCAGCCTCGCGGATTGTCTTTCGCATGAAAGCTTCTCGATAATGCTCGATCGATTCCCCTTCCGATCGAACTTCATTCCGCAACACAGTCATTGCTTCTAAGATCGCTGCAAATAGCTCTGTACTATCTTGCCGCTGTTCAACTAAATGTTCCCACCAGCGCTCACCATCTTGGTATCCTGCGGCTTCAGCAAGTAGACTGAGCGGATCAATGTTTGTCGATCGATCTAATTCAGTCAGTGCAAATTGATGCGCTTGGGGCAAATCCATAAACCGCACTGGAATTTGCTTCTGAAGTCCATACTGAATGGCTTGCCACTCTGGAGAAAAGACAGCAAACGGATAGTAAACGGCTTGCTCTGGATGATCTATAACATAGAGCAATAAAGCAACCGGAGGACGCATCTCAGGGTGAATCAGCAAAGGTAAACGTGATTCAGCATCGGGTGGGCCTTCGACTAAAACAATGTCTGGCTGCAATGTTTCCAAAGCTTGACGTAAGCTCCGAGCAGAACCAGCCCCGTGATGGCGAATTCCAAAAACATGGATTGACATAGTTCGCTCCTAGAGCATTTCCCGACTAGCACGATACAGATCTTTCCATCCGTCCCGCTCTTTTACTACGGTTTCAAGATATTCTTTCCAAATCACTTGATCTTGAACCGGGTCTTTTACAACTGCACCTACTAATCCAGAAATTAGATCACTTGCTTTCAAAGAACCATCCCCAAAGTGAGCCGAAAGCGCCATTCCACTGTTCACGACTGAGATTGCTTCTGCCGTACTCAATGTTCCCGATGGTGATTTGAGCTTTGTTTTACCATCGCTCGTGATTCCACTCCGAAGCTCTCGAAAGATTGTCACGACTCGCTGAATTTCTTCTAAAGCAGGTACTTCCGCAGGTAGTTCTAATGCTCGACCTAAACTTTCAACTCGTTGCCGAACAATCTTCACCTCGGATTCAATCGTGTCAGGAACAGGCAAAACAACGGTGTTAAAGCGGCGTTTAAGAGCGCTTGATAGTTCGTTAACACCTCGATCGCGGTTATTCGCCGTTGCAATCACATTAAAGCCCTTGTTCGCCTGAATTTCTGTGTTCAGTTCAGGAATCGGCAAGACTTTCTCAGACAAAATGGTAATCAATGTATCTTGCACATCTGACGGAATTCGCGTTAATTCTTCAATCCGAGCAAGCTTTCCATCCGACATCGATCGCATCATTGGACTGGCAACTAAAGCCTCGATCGAAGGCCCTTCCGCTAGCAATCGGGCATAGTTCCATCCGTATCGAATTGCTTCTTCGCTTGTGCCTGCGGTTCCTTGAATCAGTAATGTGGAATCACCAGAAATTGCAGCGGCTAAATGTTCAGATACCCAAGATTTTGCAGTCCCCGGAACACCGTAGAGCAGAAGGGCGCGATCGGTTGCGAGAGTTGCGATCGCAACTTCCATCAGTCGCCGATTGCCAATGTACTTCGATGTGACTTCAAAGCCATTGTCCAACTTGCCACCTAGTAGATAGAGTGACACTGCCCAAGGTGAGAGTTTCCAATTCGGAGGACGTTGACGAGAATCCGCTTTCGAGAGTTCATCAAGTTCCTGAGCGAATTGCTGCTCGGCGTGTTGGCGTAGTAAGGTGGTTGCTTTCTTTTTTGTCGTTGCCATAGTTAGTTCTCGAAGGATTGGATGAGGTCTTGACGGAATCTCAGGAGTGCGATCGCACTTTTCACAGCTTCTTGGACATGGTTTGGTAACTCATCTTTAATCAGACTCTCCAGATCAATGATTTCTCTAGCAATGATGCTTCTCGGAATCCGTAAAGCACAAACTTTCAAAAGGCGTTCTAATTCCCAATAGTTCCTGAACTCAGCGATATGAGTAGAGACACTTTGTAGAATGTGTTGAACTAATTCCTCGCTCCAATACGAATCGAATCTCCCTAGTTCTTCAATAGCATCAAACACATCGTGATCTTTGATGCCGAGTGAAGTTTTTTCAAAGAGTTGACAAAGCCATTGATCGCGTTGCTCAGGCTGCAAAACTGCTAAGAGCGATCGTAAATTTGCCGTTTCAACATACTTAGGAGAACTGAGTAAGGCTCGTGCCCATTCTGCATTGTTTTGAATTTTTGCAGCTTGTTGCCAGCCTTCTTGTAGAGCAGCGTACCATTCACTTGTTCTCAATCGCTCAATGATGGTTGAAATATTATCTAAACCCAGATGAGCTTGCCAAAAGGTTAATGGAGTTGCAGCAACTAACTGCAATAACCACCAAGCTTTATTCCCGTAATGTTTGTTGCTTGGTGGTTTTGGCTCAATTCCATCTCGCTGCATTGAACTATCACAAGAGGCTGGAACAGTAATCTCGATCGTTTTTGGTTGAATCAATAGAGCTAATCGCTGAATCATGCGATCGCAATATCGTGAATCCGGTAAACGAACCAGCAAATCAGCGACTTTCCGTCGAACGGGTTTACTACGATCGCTCAGTTGCTCCTCTAAAAATGGCTCATCTGCCACGCTTAATTCACTGTGCAGAATTTCGAGGAACTGAGTTCGCATCTCTGCCGATTCCTCTTTCCAAGTAGACTGTAAAAGTTCTCTTGCCTGATCGGGCTGCACTGGGCGCAATTGTCTGAGATAAACCAGTCGAACCTTGTCTGTACTGGTTTCCCAATCAATGTCGGTCAATGTGTCGATCGCGCTATTCCAAGTTGGATTCTGAGCCGCTAACCATCGTCCTCGCACTCCCAAAACAGGTAGAACTTTTTGCTGTCGATGGATTGATAAAAGGCGAGGTAGAAATTGCTCTGGAACTCTCTGCTCTTTTTGTGTGGCAAGCTCTAACCACTCGGATAAATGTTGAGCAGGATTGCTTCCTGATTGAAGAATTTGCTCTAGAAAACTAGCCGCACGAGGAGAACAACGAGGCTGATCATTCAGGTCGCAAGTAGGAAATGGAACGGTTTCGCCTTTCTGTGGTTGCTGTCCAGCTTGTTGATAGAGGGAAAGAATTCCGGCAGAGAGAAGCAAAGCGGATTCCATCGATCGAGTTTCATCCATTTGCAAAATCTGCCCCAGTTCGCCTGATGTCACGATCGACTTAAATGGCTGTCTTTCTGTACCGAGCAATCCGGCTGAAGTAATGTCTTTCCACAAGTTAGAGTCCATAAAGTTCGTCTCCTGCCCAGCAAGTTAGCAACCGAATTTTTGTACCATTCCATTCTCCAAAGAGAGTGATCGGATGTCCGCCACTTAAAGCTAGTAGTGTCCAGTTGTCAGCTTCTAGCTGATATGGCAAATTGTATCCTGCTGCATCTTGTAACATCCAAAGATCGTTATTCTTCACTAAAGTTACTGATTCTAAGATCATGGGCATTTGTTCGAGCCAGGGGCATTGTGCGATCGCGGTTCCGAATTGTGCGATCGCTTCTAAAACACTCATGCCCGGAGGCGCTTTAGTCAATCGAGTCGCTTCTTGTCGAGTTTTGATCAAAGCTCTCAATGGGTATGCACTGGGATAAAACACAAGTTCTGCTTCTAAACAAGTTCCACCAATCCAATGATCGGAGAAAGGTTGATTCCCATGTGCAAAATCGAGTAACAATGCAAATCGATCCGACTGAATGCCAAACAGCCAAGTGCGTCGAACTTTCAAGCGTTCTTCAACTTCCGTCCGTTGCCCAACTACAATCCAAAGATCAGCTAGAGAAGGCTCTTTTAGAACCTCTTCTTGGCTCATTGTCCAACCAATTTGAGTTCTTAGATCGGCTTGAACGGTTGGTGGTAAGCTTTCAATGCGCTGATACCCCTCAGTGATCAAATAAAGCTGTCCTAATTGTTCAAGTAACTGTTGATGACCACCTGAACCGAGATGAACAATCCCTGCTAACGCTCGTAATCTTCGAGCCAGTCCAGGCGATTGAGCATCGACCATCCGAGCCGCGATCGTATCCCACACTTGATAAGATTCTTGCTGAACTGCGACCAATCCTTGTCGAATTCGATCCTCTAACCACAGTCGCAACTCTTGAACTCCCGCACTCACTTTTTCTTGACGTGCTACCGCTCGTTTTGCCTGAGCAACTGGATCAGGGGCTTGTTCTTTCTTCTGAGCTTGCTTTTCTGCTCTCTGAGAACGGCTTTCAATCCATTGTGCAACCCAGTCTGGTGGCGCAATCTCTGTAAATTGATTTGATTGTTCCGCCAGAATAAAAAACAATCCCAATCCATGCTTGCAAGGAAATTTTCGACTCGGACAACTACATCGAAACGCAGGTTCACTTAAATCGATCTGAGTTTGATAGGGATTTTTTCCGCTTCCCTGACATTCTCCCCAAATCACTGACTCATGACAGCCCAAAGAAGCCCATTTGCTTATTGTTGCCAATCCTCGCCCACTCTTCACGGAGGACGCATCTGGGGCAAGAGCGATGACTTGTTCAGATGTCCACTGCGTTGGCATAGTCACTCCAAAAGAGTTGAGGATTTTCTCTGCACTTCCTGATACTTTGCACCCGATCGATCGACATCCGTGTTTTTACTTTCTCAATTCAAATAATAGTATTTCTGTACCAATTTGGGAACTCTCGAAACAAATCTTTTTTGTAGCATTTACTTGACGCTGTGTAGTACGCATACTACGGTTAGATTGTCAGTTGAAATTATATTTCGATGACAAGTTTAGGTTTTTTGCGCTTCGTTGTGATCGGTTAAAACCCTCTAAATTCCTCATTCTGGTGGACTTTGAGCCAGAAAAATCTCTAGGCTTTCTAAGGTGTTTTCCACCTTTAAAGTCTTCCAAGTTTGAGGGATTTAGAGGGTTTTAACCAATTGAATCGTAGCAAAAACAACTTGTGTACAGACGGTAGTTTTAAGGAGGTTGGCGGATCAAGGAGCTGCAACTTGAACCAATCAATTTGGTATCACACCGCAGAGATCGCGCTTTGTCCTATTTTTTCTCTGGCATCTGAACCTGTGCCAGAATTCGCTGTAGCACTTCACCCTCTAACACTTCAGTTTCTAATAGGGTTTGAGTCGTTGATTCCAGTAACGATCGATTATGTCGCAGAGTTGCCAACGCAGTGGAATAGGATTGATCAATCGTTTGTTTGATTAATCGATCGATTTCTGAAGCGACTTCTGCACTAATCGATCGACGAGTACTGCCACTTTCAAGGAATTGAGATTGCTGGGTTTCAAACGCGATCGGTCCTAATGTCTCACCCATTCCATACTGTGTAATGGCTCGTTCTGCAAGTGCGGTTGCTTTTTGAATGTCATCACTTGCACCGCTCGAAACTTTGCCAAACACAATTTCTTCTGCTGCTCGTCCACCAAGTAGAGTTGTAATCTGTCCACGTAGCTCGTCTTCGATCATCAAGAAGCGATCTTCTTCAGGCGATTGCATGGTATAGCCCAAAGCACCCATTCCACGAGGCACGATCGAGATTTTAGTAACTCTACTACCACCCGGCATCAATGCTCCCACTAAAGCATGACCGACTTCATGATATGCAACTGTTTGACGTTCTAGCGGAGATAAGATTCTCGATCGCTTCTCCAGTCCCGCAACCACACGCTCGATCGCTTCTCGAAAATCAGTCATTAACACCGCTTGGCGATTCTGACGGGCTGCCATCAATGCGGCTTCATTGACTAAGTTTGCTAAGTCGGCTCCAGCAAATCCGACGGTTTGAGTAGCGATCGCGCTTAAATCGACATCTTCGCCTAATTTCACAGTGCGAGAATGCACTTTTAAGATGGCTTCTCGACCAATTTTATCAGGACGATCGACTAACACTTGTCGATCGAAACGACCCGGACGACGCAAGGCTGGATCAAGAATCTCAGGACGATTCGTAGCAGCAATTAAAATCACACCTTCATTACCATCAAACCCATCCATCTCGGTGAGTAGCTGATTTAAGGTTTGTTCGCGTTCATCATTGCCATTGAAATTGGAGTTGCCGCGAGATTTCCCGATCGCATCCAATTCATCAATAAAAATAATGCAGGGAGCTTGCCGTTTTGCTTGCTGGAACAAATCCCGCACACGAGAAGCACCGACACCCACATACAATTCAACAAATTCTGAACCGGACATGCTCAAGAATGGAACACCTGCTTCTCCAGCGATCGCTTTTGCAAGCAATGTTTTTCCAGTTCCAGGAGGTCCAACTAACAATACTCCTTTAGGAATTTTTGCACCAATTCTGCGGTACTTCTCACCGTTCTTAAGAAAATCGACGACTTCTTGCAATTCCTGTTTTGCTTCATCAACGCCTGCAACATCTGCAAACTGAATTCCGGTTTTTCCTTGGTTGTAAA
>JADEXW010000161.1 GCA_015206935.1 Pseudanabaenaceae cyanobacterium LEGE 13415
GCTGTGGTGTCTGTGTCTGAAGCAATGGCAACACAGCTTAAAAGCGATCTCAAACTCAAAGACTCGATCGTGCAGGTGATTGAAAATCCTGTGATTGATGAGACTTTGTATCAGCGATCGTGGGAGCCGTGTGATCATCCTTGGTTCAAGCCTAATGAACCGCCTGTGTTTCTAGCAGCGGGACGGCTCACGGCTCAGAAAGATTTTGCAACACTCATTGATGCGTTTGCTAGAGTTAGACAATCTCGTGAAGCCCGTTTGATTGTTCTAGGAGAGGGTCACGATCGCGCTGCACTCACTCAACAAATTCAAGCGCTTGGAATTGAGACGGATGTAGATTTGCCTGGATTTGAGCCGAATCCTTACAAGTTCATGCGACAAGCAACCGTGTTTGTTCTGTCTTCTCGCTGGGAAGCTTTACCAACTGTTTTGATTGAAGCAATGGGATGTGGATGTCAGGTGATTTCTACTGATTGCCCGTTTGGACCTAGAGAGATTTTGGCAGGCGGTGAGTATGGTTGGTTAGTTCCGATGCAAGATGCGATCGCGCTCTCGATCGCAATGCAGGAGAGTTTAGATCAACCGATTGCAAAAGATGCGATCGAACAACGAGCCGCGATGTTTAGCCGCGATCGAGCGACCTCACAGTATCTAAATCTTCTCGGACTTGCTTAGTTCCGGTGATTGTTGTTGTAGTGAATTCTTGCGCCTGCCCACTGTAGTTTTTCACGCAGTGTTCTGTAGTAAGAATAGTCTTCTTTCAATATAATAAAATGCGCTTCTTCTTCTGCCATCCGAATGTCAACGCGCTGACCGGGCCAAATCGAAGTTGCTAACACTCCATCCATCCAAAGCTTGGTACTCAAGTCATAGTCCGCTAAGGGCCAAATGCTCACGACTGATCCGGGCGGAATGACAATTGGACGACTTGATAAGCTTAATGGACAGATAGGTGTAATTGCGATCGCTGCCATTCCTGGATGAATAATCGGGCCATTTGCCGCTACGGTATAGCAAGTTGATCCGGTTGGGGTCGATACTATCAATCCATCGCCTTGGTATTGATCCACGACTTCGCCATCAATTTCCATTTCTAAAATTGACGTGATCATGCGATCGGCAGAAGCGGGTTTAATCGTCATTTCATTCAGTGCAAGATATCGATCGCTCATCGGCTCTAAATTCGTTCGATTTCCTTCATACACAGTTGCCTGAAGCATCATTCGTTTCTGCACTGCGAACTGGTCGTTCTTCAACCGCTCCCAAATGGTTTCGCTGTTAAAATCGTCCGGCGATTCGGTCAAAAATCCTAAATGTCCACCGACGTTGACTGCCAGAATTGGAATGCGATCGGCTGCCAAATTTCGAGCCGCAGAGAGCGCAGTCCCATCTCCACCCAGGATTACGGCTAAATCGATCGGGGGTGCGACCGATGCCAAAAACACGGGATAAGGATTATCTTTTGGACCGCTTGGACCTAGAAGAACATGACACCCGCGCTTTTCCAAGGCTTGAGCGCAAGTTTCCGCCCATTTTTTGCTCAATGGGTCGCCAGATTTGTGAACAATCAGAACTTGTTTTAGCTGCACAACGATCGAGGTTTTATCTGCAAAGGAGGCACATCGCACCCCTAAATGCTAATGCAAATGGGAAAAGAATTTACTTCTGATTGATAATAAACTCTAGAACAGACTAACTATCTCTGAAAGGGCTGACTTGAAGAAATAATGCGATCGCATTACTCCAAAAAGCGAATTATCTGAAGATAGCGAATGAAAAAGACTTCCGCCTCTCAATTAGAATCTAGAAGCAATCCAGCGTTGGAGAAGTTTTTGGACTTTTTAGCTGAAGATGTCTGCAAGTATCCACAACCCATTCGATCGATTAACTTTGACTTGATGAACCGTCTTTGCGCCCTAGTCGCTGATGTTGAAGTTGATTTAGATGCGCCATTATCTGATGAGGATGAATAGCTTTGTCCTCAGAAATTACGATCGTGAATTAAGAATAGCTTGCATTATTCAGATTTCAAAATAAATCCTTGTCGAATCGCATCTTCGATCAAACTATCCACAAACTCACCCAATACCAGAGAACCGATCGATACTGGAGCCATTCTTTTTCTCACCTGCGCTTCGGTCACATTTGCCATTCTCCAGGTGCCGCCCTCGGTATAGTAATTGTGCAATAACGGTTGAAGTCGATCGAGTGCCGCCGCAAACTGAGAATCGATCGATTGCTTCGCCTCAAATTCTTCCCACAGCGATCGCAGTTCCTTCTCTAAATTCTCCGGCAACATTCCAAACAGTCGATCGGCGGCTTTTTGTTCTCGATCGCTTTGATCTTGAATGGCGATCGCGTCATAACAAAAGGTATCTCCCGCATCGATCTCAACTAAATCGTGAATCAGCACCATTTTGAGAACGCGCAAGAGATTGACTTGCGGATCAGCATATTCAGAAAGCACGATCGCCATCATTGCCAAGTGCCAAGAATGTTCCGCATCGTTCTCACGTCTGGATTTGTCCATCAATAGCGTTTGTCGAAAAACGTGCTTCAGCTTATCGATTTCGACAATAAATTGAATCTGTGCTTGGAGTCTGGTCGTAGTCAGTTGCATGAAAAAATCCTGGGTGCTAAACTTGCTGTCAAACGCTAGGGATAGCGTAGAATGAGTAAACTAAAACCTATTTACAGCGTTTTCAAGAATTTCATTCTCTCGCTAGAATAGGTGTACCAGCCGAAGGTCGATCATGAACGTTCCACGCCTGCACCCGGATACGATCGAGCAAGTGAAACAACGCGCAGATATTGTTGATGTCGTTTCTGAGCATGTTGTCCTGAAGAAACAGGGCAAAGATTTTGTGGGCTTGTGTCCGTTTCATGATGATAAGTCACCGAGCTTTTCGGTCAGTCCGAGCAAACAGTTTTACTACTGTTTTAGTTGTGGTGCAGGCGGAAATACGATCAAGTTTCTCATGGAGTTGGGCAAACGCAATTTTAGCGAAGTTGTGCTAGATCTTGCGAACAAGTACCAAGTTCCTGTTCAAACGCTGCAAGCTGAGGATCGTCAGGAGTTTCAGAGACAACAATCGGTCAGAGAGCAACTCTATGAGATTCTGGCAATCACCGCCAAGTTTTATGAACATGCTCTGCAACAGTCACAAGGTGCGGAAGCATTGACCTATTTGAAGCGCGATCGCACTCTTTCGCCAGCCACGATTCAACAGTTCCAACTCGGTTATGCTCCCGCTGGTTGGGAAACGCTGTGTAAGTATTTAGTAGAACAAAAGCGCTATCCGGTGGCAATGGTCGAGAAAGCCGGATTGTTAGTGCCACGTAAATCGGGAGAAGGTTACTACGATCGATTCCGCAATCGGTTAATGGTTCCGATTCATGATTCTCAAGGTCGCGTGATCGGCTTTGGGGGACGGACTTTGGGCGATGAACAGCCGAAATATCTGAACTCTCCTGAAACGGATTTGTTTGATAAAGGAAAGACGCTGTTTGGATTGGATAAAGCAAAAAGCGCGATCGCAAAACAAGATCAAGCGATCGTGGTTGAAGGCTATTTTGATGTCATTGCGCTTCATGCGGCTGGAATTACGAATGCAGTGGCTTCTTTGGGAACTGCTCTGAGTGTGGCTCAAGTGAAACAGCTATTGCGCTACACCGAATCGAAACGAGTGGTGTTTAACTTTGATGCCGATCGAGCGGGTGTACAAGCGGCAGAACGCGCGATCGGAGAAATTGCAAATCTTGCTTATCAAGGTGAAGTTCAGCTTCGGATTTTGAACATTCCTGATGGTAAAGATCCCGATGATTATCTCAAGAATCATCCGGCTCAGGACTATCAAAATTTGCTGGATCGTTCTCCTTTGTGGCTGGATTGGCAAATTGAACAAGCGATCGCGAATCACGATCTGAAGCAATCGGATCAATTCCAACAAGCAGTCATGACGATCGTTTCTCTGCTTGGAAATCTTCCGAATCCTGCACTGAGAACTCACTACATTCATTATTGTGCAGAGCTACTCAGTCAGGGAAATAGTCGCTTAACTCGGCAAATTGAAGAAAATCTACGGCTACAGGTGCGGGGACAGCGGTGGCATGGTCGATCGCAAAAATGGCAAACTCCCAGCGATCGTAATCTCCTTGAAGAATGTGAATCTCAACTGTTGCGGCTCTATCTTCATGCGCCTGAGTGTCGCACTCAACTGAGAAATGCGATCGATGATCAAGACCTCGAATTCAGCTTGTCGCATCATCGTTTCTTGTGGCGGCAAATTCGCGACATTGAGCAAGACAGTTTAGACGTTGACTTGTTTGAAGCATTGCGTGATCGAACTCATGATTTCCCGCGCGAAATGTCTCAAGTTTTTTCCCTGTTTGAACTTGATGAAAAAACTAAGCGAGATATTCTGAGAGCGCCTTTGGTGATTCGATCTGCCACTGCGGGAATTGAAAGAGTGATGTGTGAGAAACGCTATCGGCACTTTCTTGATCTTTGGGAGAAAACAGATCTCAGCACAACACCGGATCTGGGACAGTTCTATCAGCAAAAAGCTTATGTTGAGAAACAGCGAATTGCAGAACTCGATCGCTTACGTCAGGTGAGTTTTGTTGATTTAGTGCAATCTCCGATCGCGGTTGACTAAACTAAAATAGTTTTCTCCTGAGCAGGATCTAACACTACCACTCAGGAGTTTCGTTTTATTTGAACTTTGTCTGATCCAAAGCAAAGTTACCATCGACAAACGCGGGAACTTCTGTCCCTGCTTCGTACACTGCCTGTCTTCCCTTGAACAGCAGCGCCAGCGGATTGATCACCGCAGCAACCGCAATGATGCCGCCCGCGTGTCCTCCTCCTGCTTGTTGACTGCCCCGAATCGAAACTCGTTCACCCGTTACCAAAGTTACTTCTTGCAGTGCAATTTCTAGCTTTCCTTTGCGACCCAACATTCCCGCACCTTGCACTTTCGTAACTTTTCCTTTCGCGATCGCCCCTTTCGCAATCACGATTTTATTTCTAACTTGCACATCTTCAACCACTTCAAACTCGATCGTTGCTCCTAAATCTGTATCTCTAGAAGAAACAGTCTTTTTAAATCTGAGCTTTACAGGTGTCCCATCCTCCAAGCCAAACTGCATGGTCGATGTCGGAGTTTTGGTGGGTACTGAAGCTGGCGGTAGCGGTTGCTTAATCGCTTGGCTGATTTGAAACGGGGTTGCAGAAGCGGAAAGCTGTGTAACGGGTAACACTAAGCCAAAAATCAACGCGGAAGCTGCGATCGTCGATCGATTCATAACGTTATTCCTACGGATGAGAGTTGTCTAAATACTTTAGTTCTCAAGGCTGCACCACCGATGCAAGCGAGATTATTTTTCTCGCCCTAGTCTTGGATTCACTATAAGCGTGTCTGCGGAAAATTATACTGAGTATAAATTAAATGATTACAAAGAATTGACTCCTGCACCCACCGATTTGCAATCTCTGAAATTTCCTAGCTCAACCCGCTTCAACCTCACCTCAATTTTAGTTCTGGCACGTCGATCGCGTAACGAACCCAACCACGCTGTGAACGGACATTCTCCGTTTTCTGTACTGTAGTAGCGCAGTTCTCTCGGCTGGCTTTCCATGAGATGATTTTAACTTCTCATAAGGATTTGTAATTGGAGTGAAAAGAGGAGATCACCGATCGACAAGTCGTGAAACCATAGACAAACTGTAATAATCTAGATACTACGCGCAAATGGAAGGGAGTTCACGGTATGGCGAAAGCGGTTGGGATGGTGGAAGTGCGTGGATTGCCGCCTGCACTAGCGGTTGCGGATGTGATGGTGAAAGCCGCACGAGTGACACTGGTTGAGATGGAAAGGGTCAGCGGCGCTTATATCACGATCGTCGTTCGGGGTGATGTATCAGAAGTGAAAATTTCTGTGGAAGCGGGATTAGAAGCAGCAAAGAAAATGCACAACTACAAGGAAGGCGATAAGCTGTTCCTTTCGTCTCACTATATTCCCCGTCCGAATGAGAATTTGATGGTTGTGTTACCGATCGATTACAGCGATCGCACCGAAGAATTTAACCAAGTGTAAGAAAGGGATATACTCCAGTTTGGATTTCCATTCTGCGGTTCTTCATGACACTGGCACATCTGACACAAGCTGATCTCGATTCGTGGGTGGCTCAAGCCCGACGATTCACGCTTCAAGGACGGTTGCCAGACTATATTCCGCAATTGGCACAGGTCGATTCGCGATGGTTGGCAGTTCACACGATCGCAGATAAAAGCTTGATAGCGGGTGATTTCGCGCAACCGTTCGTATTAATGAGCGTGATTAAGCCGTTTTTGCTGCTATTTCTTCTGGAACAGGTGGGCAGCGATCGCGTTTTTCAGCAAGTTGGAACAGAGCCGTCGGATCAGCCGTTCCATTCGATTGCGCAGTTGAAGAGCGATGAAGGTCATCCGCGTAATCCAATGATTAACAGTGGCGCGATCGCGTTGACGGGATTAATGCCGAAGGTGTCGGGTTCAGAACGATGTGAGGCGTTTCGGAAATGGTTGAACAATCGCGCTCAAACCCAATTTGTTTTAGATGAGAAAGCTTTAAGCTCGGTGCGATCGCTGCCGAATCAGACGAATCGAACGATCGCAGATATTTTAGTTCAGCGGCAACTGCTCGATCGGGTGGATCTCGCACTCGATACGTATAATCAGCTTTGTTGTTTGTCGGGCACGATCGCGGATTTGGCTCAGTTGGGTTTATTGCTCGCGAAACCGCATGGAAGAATTGCTCCAATCCATCAGCAAATCGTGTCGGCGTTAATGTTGACTTGTGGATTGTATGAGGTGTCTGGAAAATTTGCGGTGAGAGTGGGATTACCGATGAAATCGGGGGTTAGCGGGGCATTGTTAGCGATCGTTCCGAAGCAAGGCGCAATCGCGTGTTACAGTCCAGCGATCGATAAAGTGGGAAATTCAGTTGCAGGATTGTTTTTAGTCGAGAAACTGGCTCAGGAATTAAGTTTGAGCGTGTTTCGGTAGAGATTAGTTAACCTGAGTTCGGGTTAATATTGAGTGCTTGGCACATTCTATAATGGCAGCATCTTTTTTATGCTTGAGCATCCAACCGAATTCGGTAATGCGCTCTATCCCTCCGAAGCAACCTATGTGATATGCCTGTTCAAATCGCCGTAGATGCTCGTGCCCGTCTGGGTGAATGTCCGTTGTGGAATGTCGATCGACAAGAAGTATTCTGGGTCGATGCCTACAATCATCGAGTGCATCAATTCAATCCAGCGACTCGCAATCACCGCTTTTTTAATGTGGGCGATGTTGTAAGCGCGATCGCGCTTGCAGGTGAAAATCGATTGCTCATTGCACTCCGCGATCGACTTGCCTTTCTCAACATTGATTCTGGTGAAGTGACTCCGTTCTATCAGTTCCATTTCCCGTATCCAGACACGCGCTGTAATGATGGCAAAAGTGATTCTAAAGGGCGATTTTGGATCGGAACAGTGAGTGAAGCACCTAAGCAAGCAGAACTCTATCGCTATGATCCAGATGGGTCGATTCGAGTGATGGAAACGGGACTAACAATCTCAAATGGTTTGGGCTGGAGTCCGGATCAATCGACGTTTTATCTAACAGATTCAATTCAACATCAAATTTATGCTTACGATTTCGATGTTGAGGCGGGAACGATTCAGCATCGGCGGACTCTGATTGATCTGAGCGATGAAGCAGTCGAACCGGATGGATTAGCGATCGACACTGAGGGCAATATTTGGACGGCTCTTTGGAATGGTTGGTGTGTGGCTTGTTTTAGTGCATCTGGTGAGGCAATCAAGCGAATCAATCTCCCAGTACAACGTCCAACCAGTGTCGTTTTCGGAGGTTCTGAACTCACCGATTTGTACATTACTTCTGCATCGGTTGGATTAAGCCAAAAAGAAATTCAGCAACAAGTGAATGCAGGGGATGTGTTTCGGTTTGCGACCGATTCTAGGGGAATGGCGAGCTTTGTTTCGTCGATCGCTGAATAGCAAAAATTCGGGAATCCCAATTTGAGATCCCCGAATTTGTTTAATCCTTCACAGCTACCAGCCCGATCTAATTTCCGTTCAGTTTTCCTTCAGACCGACTCAACACCGAATCGGTTGGCAGACACAGTAAATTATCGCCCTGGGTTCGGATCATGCCTTTCTGACGCAGCTTACCCATCAAGCGCGTGACCGTGACACGAGTTGAACCGATCGCGCTGCCGATCTGAGCATGAGTCAGCGGGAATGGCAAACAGTAGCCTTCATCCGTCGGCTCTCCGTACTCTTCAATTAATAACGTCAAAAATCCAAGGAGACGATCGATCGTCCGACGCTGCCCCAACGTACTCAGCCACAACAATTTGCGCTGATGCTGGTAGCGGAACGCATCCAACACTTCCCGACGGAAATGAGGCCAATTATCTAAATCATGCCAGTACATCCACACAACTGAAGTTTGATCCACGTGCGCGTATGCCTGAAGCGTAAACGGCGATTGCGCCACAATTTCAAACGGTTGACCTGTGCCCACAAAGCCTAAAAATGCTTCCTCTGGGCTAATCCGAGCCAAACGAGTCGCATTTGTACCCGTCGCATTGACCTGAGCCGTACCGACCAAACGAACCGCACCCTTTTGCACGAGATAGAGCAAACCAGGACGGGTCGGAACTCGTTCATCTTTACTGAAATTGCGGACGCGATAATGTTCTTGCGCCCAATCAATAATTCGCTGCCATGTCAGGAACGGGCGAGCCGCATCAGAGTTTTGTGGTGTGACTGAGTACATAAGTTGTTAATAGGCTGTTGGAGAACAGTGGGACTTTGACAAGCGCTGAGTTGATCAGCGGGGTTGCAAAAAAGTTAAACAAACCAGGAGATGACTCACTTGGCGTGGTAGGTTTCTTACAATCCAGTATCTTACGAGATCATACGTAGAAAATTACCTTTTGCCAGTGAGATCACGGTGATCTTTACAGAATTAAGCATAAATCCCTGGTATTTTTGAACTTTCTCAACCGAAATCGATCCCATTTCAAAGCTTCAACCGTAATTACAGTGAATTGTAACCTACCCAAGATTACTTATCCTAAGCTTCGCACATTGTTACTGGTAGGAATTTACGAGGCAATCACCCCTAAGACAGATGTTGAATATCGAAATTTTTCGATCGATCCTGCCGTTTTTGAGCAAAGATCCCAGAATTTTAAGCATCTGAGCCAGAAAATAGGGGTAAAAAGGGTCAAAAATCGAACTTCATTAGCGCTGTATCAATCTGCGATCGCGCTTCAGTTAGCGGCTAAAACAACGCAAAATCAAGAAACAATCGCAGATCAGGTGATTCAGTCATTTCCACTGAATCCCTCATCATCAGATATTGAATCGATACTTCTCCGTGATCTTACGATCAGTACTACCAACATTGGGCTTTTAGAATTCGAGTTCGGAGATTGGGCGATCGCGAACTGGTTACACACCGTTTTAGAGGAGTGTCTTGCTGAAACTGATTCTAGTTCAGCAATTGAGACAATCCGGGAGCTTTCAGAAAATCATCAAGTTTTCGAGTGTCAGTATCGTTACGCACGTTGCGCTTCAATCTTACGTTTGACAAATCCCACAATTCTCATAGGTCAAACGGTAGAAATCTG